>CAZOUC010000009.1:0-7653 GCA_964582825.1 uncultured Enterobacteriaceae bacterium
GTGATGTAGTTCTGGCCGGGCGGGCGCGGGTCGCCGGTGTCGAACACGAAGCGGACCCAGTCCTCGCGCAGCGCGGTGGCGTAGTCGACATCGTTGCGCAGCAGGCGCAGTCCGAACTCGGCGGGGCCGAATTGCGTCGGCAGACTGAAGTCCGAGCGCCAGCCGATCTCCGTCTCCTGCTCGTCCACGCGGAGCAGTTCCTCGCGCCGCGGGATCGCCGCCGGCGGCGTACCCGGCGCCACGAGGTCCGGGTACGCCTCGCCCTCGGTGGAGAACTTGTCGCTGTGGCGCAGGTACAGCCGGTTGGTCCACACCCCTTGCTCGCCGACCAGGCGCCGCCAGCTCACGCCGAGCAGACCGAGGTCCTGCTCCACCTCGAGCAGTGCGACGTCCTCGAAGTCCGGGGACGCGAGCACGTTGTCGATGCCGCGCCGGTACCGCTCGGGGGCGAGCACCGCCAGCACTTCGACCCGGTTGCGCTCATCCAGGTCCGTAACCGTCTTCAGGATCACGTCGGTCAGCTCCGGCTCGCCGATGTCCTCCTCGTCGATCAGCTCGAACACGCGCGAGAAGTCGAAACGGCGCGCGGTGAAATAGACGCTCGTGTCCTCGTGCAGACCGGACGGCCCGTCGTAGGCGAACTCGACACCGGCGATATCGATGCGCAGGCTGGCGCTCGGTGTCGGCGCACCGCCGGCCACCTCGAGCTGCAGCAGCGAGCCGGAGCGGCCGCCGTAGGCCGCGCTCCAGCCGCCTGGAGAGAATTCGGCGCCGCTGATCGAGTTCGGCGCGAAGATTGAGAAGCGCCCGCCACCGCCGATGTCCTCTTCCTCGCCGAGGGTCTGGTCGAAGTGCACGACCTTGTTCAGCGGAAAGCCGTCCACGAACACCAGATTGTCGCGCGGGCCGCGGCCGCGTACCGAGAACGTCGCGAAGTCGCCGGTGGACACCAGTCCCGGCAGGCCATCCAGGGCGCGCATCACGTCGCTGCCGGCGCCGACCGCGCTGCGCAGTTCCTCGCGGTTGCGGAATGCGCTGGTCGCCGCGCCGTACGGGTCGGCGCCACGCGCCCGGGCCACCACCAGGGACTCCTCGAGCTGGCCTTCGCGCGGGAACAGCTCCATGCGCAGCGGCGAGATGCGCCGGGCAACGACCCGCACGCTCGGCTCGCGGACCGTCACGGTATCCACACCGGTGGCGGTGACGGCGTACAGGCCGGGCTCGAGGCCGTCGAAACGTGCCAGGCCGTTCTCGTCGCTGCGGACCGAGCGGGCGCTGCCGGTCCTCGGCGTCACGGTCAGGGTGATACCGGGCAGCGGTCTCGCGTCTGCGGCGCTCAGTACGCGAACCTCGATGCCACCCTCCGTCTGGGCAGCAGCGGCACGGGCCAGGCTCAGCACGACCACGAGGAACAGGTGAGCAAATCGAGGGTGGCGCATGTCGGGTACCGGAGCTTGTGGTGCCCGGGATGATACGCCAGACACCGGGCGCCAGACTGCAGGCACGTCATGGATTCACACCGGAACCGTGCCGTCGGGTTCCGCACCGTCAGACCACGCGCGGGGGGCGCGAGCCCTTGAACGGCGATTCGCGCATTGCGCCGTCCCGTCGAATCTGAGAACATAAACCAAACAGAGGTTCGTTTTTCCGCTGCGCATGGGCGCCGGCGGATGGCTTCGACTCCCAGCCGAGGAAACCTTCGATGTCCACTGAAGTCTGCGTTATCGGCGTCGGCATGACGCCGTTCAAAACGCCCAGTTCCGGGATTCCCTACACCGAGATGGGTCGACAGGCGATCGCCGAGGCGCTCGAGGACGCCGGCCTCGAATTCGGCGACATCCAGCAGGCATACGCCGGATACGTGTACGGGGACAGCACCAGCGGACAGCGGGTGTTGTACCAGGCCGGCCTGACCGGGATTCCGATCATCAACGTCAACAACAACTGTGCCACCGGATCGACCGCCCTGTTCCTGGCCCGGCAGGCCGTGCAGAGCGGCGCCGTGGACTGCGCCCTGGCGCTCGGCTTCGAACAGATGTCCCGCGGCGCCCTGGGCGAGATGTTCGATGACCGGCCGTCACCGATCGAGCCGTTCATGGAAGTGGTGAACCGGGTGCAGGGTCCGAGCGAGGCGCCCCTGGCGCCGACCCTGTTCGGCGGGGCCGGGCGCGAGTACATGGAGCGGTACGGCATCGCGGCGGAGACCTTCGGCCGGATCGCCAGCTCGGGAACACCAAGATCGATCGGGCAGCCCGTCATTCTCGACTGGCCCACGACCGCTTCCGGGCGCCAGTGCCGTATGCCGATCGCGGTCTTGGCGTGGACGAGATCACTCGTATCGCCGAGAAACAGGAGGAACGGCGTCTTGATCATGGAGGCTTCCTGGCCGCAGGTTACGCTCGGGCCGGCGCGAACGGTGCCGCCCCGCCCTTGATGCAGTCGGCATAGTATATTAACGTGGCTCTAACAAACAATCGTTTGTTTTTCGGCCTGCGTTGCGCCCCGCCTCTTGCCGGCATGGTGGCGGGCCCAGTCCGCCCAGACGTCCTGCTCATGTACCGAGGAGCCCGTGAACAGCGCATACCCCGACAGCAACGCAGCGGAGGACGACCCCGATGAAATCGCCGAGTGGTGTGACGCCCTGTACTCGGTCCTCCGGCACTCCGGACCCGACAGGGCACGACGCATCCTCGACGTGCTGGCCACCGTCGCCCGAGAGGCGCCGCTGGAGTGGCGTCCGCCGCAGCGCACCCCGTATCTGAATTCCATTCCGGTCGACAGACAGCCGCCCTTCCCGGGCGACCTCGCGCTCGAACAGCGCCTGGTGTCCATCATGCGCTGGAATGCACTGGCCATGGTAGTGCGCGCCAACCGGGCCTACGGCGAGCTCGGCGGACACATCTCCAGTTATGCCAGCGCTGCCGACCTTTTCGAGGTCGGATTCAACCATTTCTTTCGCGGCCAGGACCACCCGGGCGGCGGCGACCTGGTGTTCTACCAGCCGCACTCGGCTCCCGGAATCTATGCCCGGGCATTCCTCGAGGAACGACTGACCGAGCAGGACCTGGCGCATTACCGCCAGGAGATTTCCGCCACCCGCGCTGGGGCAAAGGGCCTGCCGAGCTACCCGCACCCGTGGCTGATGCCCGACTTCTGGCAGTTCCCAACCGGTTCGATGGGCATCGGTCCGGTCAACTCGATCTACCAGGCCCGCTTCATGCGCTACCTCGAACACCGCGGTCTCGCCAACACCGCCGGCAGGCGGGTCTGGGGCGTGTTCGGAGACGGCGAGATGGACGAGCCGGAAAGCATGTCGGCGCTGACCCTGGCCGCCCGGGAGAGGCTGGACAACCTGACCTGGGTGATCAACTGCAACCTGCAGCGACTGGACGGGCCGGTGCGCAGCAACGGCCGCATCATCGACGAGCTCGAGGCCCTGTTCGCCGGAGCCGGCTGGAACGTGATCAAGCTGGTATGGGGCTCGGACTGGGACCGTCTGTTCAGCCGCGACCGCAACCGGGCCCTGGCACGCGCCTTTGCGCACACGGTCGACGGACAACTGCAGACCTTTGCCGCCAAGGACGGCCTGTACAACCGCCATCACTTCTTTGGCCAGAACGAGCAGCTCGCTGAACTGGTGGCCGACCTCAGTGACGCCGACATCGACGGCCTCAAGCGCGGCGGCCACGACCTGCAGAAGATCCATGCCGCCTACGACGCGGCACTGCAGCACAGTGACGGCCCCACGGTCATCCTGGCACAGACCAAGAAGGGCTACGGTCTCGGCCAGGCCGGACAGGGCAAGATGACGACCCACCAGCAGAAGAAGCTGGAAGCCGAAGACCTCAAGGCGTTCCGGGACCGCTTCAACCTGCCGTTGTCCGATGCCGAGGTCGAGTCGCTGCGCTTCTGCAAGCCCGCGGCCGACGCGGCCGAGATGCGCTACCTTCGTGAGCGCCGCCGGGCGCTTGGCGGCTGCATTCCGCAACGGGCTCCTCAAGCGAAGCCGGTGCCGGTTCCGACTCTCGGCGATTACGCTCAGTTCGCCATCGATCCCGCCGGCAGGAGCATGTCGACCACGGTCGCCTTTGTCCGCCTGATGACCGGCCTGCTGCGCGACCCCGAGCTCGGGCCGCGCGTCGTGCCGATCGTCGCCGACGAAGCCCGAACCTTCGGCATGGCAAGCCTGTTCCGCCAGATCGGCATCTATTCGAGCGCCGGTCAGCAGTATGAACCCGAGGACATCGGCTCGATCCTCGCTTACCGTGAGGCCACGGACGGACAGATTCTCGAAGAGGGCATCAGCGAGGCGGGCGCGATCAGCTCCTGGACGGCAGCGGCGACCAGCTACTCCGTGCACGGCATCAGCATGCTGCCGTTTTACATCTACTACTCGATGTTCGGCTTCCAGCGGGTCGGCGACCTGATCTGGGCGGCCGCAGACCAGCGGGCCCGGGGCTTTCTGGTGGGCGCAACCGCCGGGCGGACCACCCTGGCAGGAGAAGGCCTGCAGCACCAGGATGGCCACAGCCACCTGCTGGCGTCGACGATACCGAACTGCCGCGCTTACGATCCCGCGTTTGCCTGCGAACTGGCCGTCATCGTCGACTACGGTATGCGCCGCCTGCTCGAAGAGCAGGTCGACGAGTTCTATTACGTCACCGCCATGAACGAGAATTACGCGCAGCCCAGCCTCATCGCAGGCACCGAGGACGGCATCATCCGCGGGATGTACCTGTACTCGAGCTGCGGGTCGGACGACCGCAATCCGCGGGTTCGCCTGCTCGGTTCCGGCGCGATCCTGCCGGAGGTGGTGGAAGCCGCCCGCACCCTGTCCGAGGAGTGGCCGGTACGGGTCGAAGTATGGAGCGTCACCAGCTTCACGGAGCTGGCCCGGGAAGCACGCGACGTGGCGCGATGGAATCGCCTCAACCCGCTGCAGCCGCGCCGACGAAGCCACGTCGAGCAGTGCCTTGACGGCCCCGACCCGGTGATCGCGGCAACCGACTACGTGAGCGCCGTTCCCCAGCTCGTGGCTGCGGCGATCGATGCCCCCTACACGACCCTGGGCACCGACGGCTTCGGCCGCAGCGACACCCGCCAGGAGCTGCGCGGATTCTTCGAGGTCGACCGGACGCATGTGCTGGCCGCCGCCCTGTCGGCGCTGGCGCGAGAGGGCCGGATCGACGCCGGGGATGCGGCACGGGCGCTCGAGAGCCTGGGTATCAGCGGCGACTCCGTGGCGCCATGGACTCTCTGAGCGCGCTCGCTGTCAGCGTTGCTCGCGGAGCAGCTGCAGGATGTTGTGGCTGATTTGCCGCGGAGAATCACGGTGCGGTCGGTACCAGGTACGCGAGTAATTCAGTGCCCCGAGCAGGGTCAAGCGGAAGAACTTGCGATCCACGGTCCGCGGGAGGGGCAGTTCGTCGATCAGGTCCCGGAACAGTTCTTCGTGCGCGTCCCTGACCCGCGCCAGACGTGCGCGCAGCTTCGGCCGGGTCAGCGGCAGGGGCTGAATGACCACGGCGCCGAACTGCTCGTCCTCCAGAATGGCTTCGAGGTGTGTGGCGCAGGCGACCTCGAGTCGTTCCCAGGGATCCTCGACGTCGCGAACGGCGGCCTTGAAGCGCTCGTCGTGAACCCGCAGGGATTCCTCATTGACCGCGACGAGCAGGTCTTCCTTGGACTTGAAGTGGTAGTAGATCGATCCCGCGATCATGCCGACTTCGTCGGCGATGTCCCGCATCGAGGTCGAGTCATAGCCCTGTTCACCGAACAGGCGCGCCGCAGCCCGCAGAATCTCGGTGCGACGGTTGTCCTGCCGGCGCCGTCTCGTCCTGGTTTTCTCCGGCGCACCGCTCATCGATCCGGATCTCCGCTGCCAATTCCCCTTCGTGTTGCCATGAATCAGCAGGCCTCAGGTGCGCAGCTGGCGCAGGATTCGGCTGGCGACCTGGCGTGGCGAGGAATCATCGGGACGGTACCAGGTCGGCGCGTAGTTGAGCGCGCCCAGCAGCGTAAGCCGGAAGTACTTCCGGTCGACCCCCTCGGGCAGGGGCAGTTCGGCAACGAGTTGCCGGAACATGTCCTCGTAACGGTCGCGAAGCGCCGCGAGCCGGTCGAACAGCGGGTCTCCACGGTGCGGCAGGACGCGGATCACGACGGCCGCGTAATCGCTCTCGCCGAGGATGGCGCCGAGGTGCGCGGCACAGGCGGCCTCGAGCCTGTCCCAGGGATCGGACTTCTTGTTGATCGCGACGGTAACCCGCGCAATGGACTCGGCGATGCCCTGCTCGTGCACGGCGAACAGCAGATCGTCTTTCGACTTGAAGTAGTGGTAGAGGGAGCCGGGCAGGATACCGACCGCGGTCGCGAGGTGGCGCATCGACGTGCCCTCGTAGCCTGCCTCGTTGAACAGGCGTGCCGCGGCACCGAGCAACGCCGCCCGCCGGTCTTCCGGTTCTCCAGCCACGCCGGCGCCCGCCCGTCGCGGGCCGCGCCTGTCCAGCGTCGGGTCAGCGTCTGTGTCTTGCGCCATGGTTCGTCAGGCCCGCGGCGCGCAATGGCAGGCGCGCAGCTTCAGACGTCGGGAAAGCGTAAAAGTATGCAGCACATTCGGGCCTATCCACAAGCACCCTGCTCCTTTGCCCGGCACGCGAGACCACCGCGGGCAGCCGTTACGGCTGCAGACTGCGGCTGGCGAAGTATCATCGATTCACCCCATCGAGGCACATGACACATGCTCGGTCACTCCCTGTCTTCACTGTTTCCCGCCCGTGCGGCCCTGCGCACGGGCATGCTGCCGGTCGATCCGCTGCACGTGCTCTACTGGGAGGAGTCCGGCAATCCCGACGGCCTGCCGGTGGTGTTTCTGCACGGTGGCCCGGGCGGACCCGCCGGCGACACCATCCGCCAGTTCTATGATCCGGAAGCGTATCGACTCGTCTATTTCCACCAGCGCGGCTCCGGCAGATCCACGCCGCTCGGTGAACTGACCGACAACACCACCGATCACCTGTTGAACGACATCGAAGCCCTGCGACAGCACCTCGGGATAGACCGGTGGCTGGTCACGGGCGGGTCCTGGGGCTCCACCCTGGCGCTGACCTACGCGCAGCGGCATCCGGAGCGTTGTCTTGGCCTGCTGGTCAACGGCATTTTCCTGGCACGGCAGCAGGATCTCGACTGGTTTCTCACCGCGAGCCGGCCGTTCTTTCCCGACGCCTGGCATCGCTTCGTCGACTTTCTGCCCGCCGACGAGCGGGCCGATCCCGTCGCCGCCTATCACCGGCGCATCACCGACCCGGACCCGGAGGTTCACTGGCCGGCCGTAACAGCCTGGTCGGCGTACGAGGGGTCGATCGCCACGCTGGTCCCGGACGACGACATCCGCAAGGGCTTTACCGATCCGGACTTTGCCCTGTCCTACGCCCGCATGAACGTGCATTACTTCAGCAACGCGTGCTTCCTCGCCGGTGTCGACCTGCTGCGCGGCGTGCAAGGCATCCGGGACCTGCCCTGTGCGATCGTTCACGGCCGCTACGACCTCGCCGCGCCACTGACCGCGGCCCTGGAACTGGCCGATGCCTGGCCTGGCGCGCGCACCTACCTGGTGCCGGATGGAGGCCATTCGCGCTTCGATCCCGCGATCGC
>CAZOUC010000009.1:7663-17359 GCA_964582825.1 uncultured Enterobacteriaceae bacterium
GCCGAGACGCTGATTCGCGCGCAGGCCGACATGCTGCAGCGCCTGAGGGACGGCCGCTGGCCGGGCACCTGAGCCCGGTCGTCGCGGCGCCGGGCCGCGCGCGCGTGCGCGGCACAACGCGCCCGGCTCAAGCACCGTTGCCACCGGACTCGTCGAGCAGGCTGGCGAGAGCCAGGATCCGGCGGTCCCGCCAGGCCTGTCGTTCCAGCGTTCTGTCCGCCGGAGTCACGCGGCTGAGCTCCGCATCGATGCGCCGCACGAGTTCGTCGCCCCAGGGGTAATCGATCTTCAGGTCGGAGATGATCCTGCGATGGGTCTCGCCGTAGGCGCGGATGTAGGCGGCGTAGCCGCCGTCGGCATTGAGATGACCGGTCTCGAACGGGCCGACCACGGCCCAGCGGCGCGCGAGGCCGGCCTGCATCGCGACGTCGATGTCCTCGGCGCTGCAGTAGCCTTCGCCGACCAGGTGCAACGCTTCGGCCAGCACCGCCAGCTGCAGCCGGTTGGCGATGAAGCCGCTGAGCTCCCTGCGTACCAGGATCGGTCGCTGACCCAGCGCCTTGAAGAATGCCGTGGCACGGCTGACGGTTTCCGGGCTCGTGGTCGGAGCCGGGCCCAGCTCGACGAGAGGAATCACGTGCGGCGGGTTCAGGGGGTGGGCGACGAGGCAGCGGTGCCGGCCAGGCAGTGTCGAGAACAGCTTCGACCCCGGGATCTCCGAGGTCGAACTGGCCAGAATCGCGTCATCCGGCGCTGCCGAGTCGATTTCGCCGAACAGTGCCTGCTTGATCGCCAGGTTCTCCGGTGCGCTTTCCTGCACGTAAGCGGCGCTTGCCACCGCAGACGACAGACTCGCGGCGGGGTGGACCCGGGCATGCGCCTCATCCGCACTGTCGACCAGCGCCGCGTCCTGCAGGTCGCGCAGGCTGGCGTGGATGGCCGCCAGGGAGCGCTGCAACTGCTCGCTCGACGGGTCGAACACGTCAACGTCCAGACCCCTCGCGGCGAACAGCGTCGCCCAGGAACGGCCGACCGTACCGAGTCCGATGCAGGCGACGCGCTGCCCTGCGGTGTCGAATTCATCGTTCACGATGTTCATGCCTCCGTCCTGCCCATTCTTGTGCCGTCCTCGCTCCGGTCCCGGCGAAGCAGCGCCTCCGCGATGCCGGGAAGCAGGTGCGCACCGGCCGGCAGCGTCACACTGGACCGGTCGAACGCGTCACCGACGGGTTCGCAGGAACCGCCCAGGTAGTGCGCCAGGAAGTGCTCGACGATACTGAAGAAGCTCAGCTGATTCGGCCGTTTCGCAAAAGAGTGCCCTTCGTCGGGATACAGGGCGTACACGACCGGCGTCCCCTGCGCCGTGAGCGCCTGCACCATCTGGTCCGACTCGCGCTGCACGACCCGGGGATCGTTACTGCCCTGACCGATGAGAACGGGCCTGACGATACGCTCGACGTGGTGAATCGGCGAGCGTTCGCGAAGCCGTCGGCGACCGGCTTCGGTTGCCGTATTGCCGAGGCGCTGCTCCCACATCGACGCATAAGCCTTCCAGTGCGCGGGAATCGACGCCAGAAAGGTTTCCAGGTTCGAAACGCCGAACAGGTCGATACCACAGGCGTACAGCTCCGGCGTGCGTGTCATCCCGACCAGCGTCGTATACCCGCCGAAGCTCGCGCCCATGATGGCCAGGCGCTGGCGGTCGGCAATGCCTTCGGCAACGGCCCACTCGACCGCATCGACCACGTCGTCGTACATCTTGCCGCCCCATTCGTGATCGCCGGCGTTCAGCAGTGACTTGCCGAAACCGCGCGAGCCACGGAAATTGACGTTCAATACCGCGTAGCCGCGGTTGGCCAGCAGCTGAATCCACGGGTCGAAGGCGTATTCGTCACGAATCCACGGTCCGCCGTGCACCAGGACGACCATCGGCAGCGGCGCAGGCGGGTGGCCTCCGCCCGCCGGGTCGGCGGCCACCGGAAGGGTCAGGTAACAGAGCAGATCCAGGCCATCCCGGGTACGGACAGTCCTCGGGTACATCCTGGCGAGATCCTGATCGGCCAGCTCTTCCCGCTCACGGAACAGCACCCGGACCCGACCTTTGGCACCGTCGATAAGGACGTGCTCCGTGACCCGGTGCGGTGCCGACCGGCTGACGATGCTGCGCCTGCCGTCCTGCGCCTGGCTGGTCACGGCGATCGACAGGGTCCGGTCTGTCTCGACGAGAGCGAGGTCACGGGCGAGGCTCTCGTGCAGCGGGCGGATCAGCGGCCGGTCGAAGTGCGCGACGTAGCCCAGCAGCTCGCGCGTCGCCGGGTGGACGATCGCGCCGCCGATGTCCGCTCGGGGGTCACTGGCCAGTTCCTCCACGGCTCCGGTCGCCAGGTCCCAGGTGACCAGGGCGCCGGTATTGCGGCCCCGGCTGTCAAGCGCGTAGGCGCGGTCCTGCGACGCGAAGGTGTTGGGCAGCTCCCAGCGCCGGAAGGGGCGCGTAATCGCCTCGTCCTCCTGGGAAACGGTGTACAGGTGCTCCCAGCGTCCGTCGTCACAGAGCCTGTGATACTCGATTCCACCGTCCTCCCGGCGCGCCTCGGCCAGCCTGGGACGCAGGCGGTAGTCGGCGTAGATCCAGGTGAAGCGGTCGTTGCGCAGCACCAGACGACGGTCGCCGCTGCGGATATCGACTCGATAGAGGTCGAAGAAGGCCGGGTCTCGCTCGTTGCTTTCGATCAGCACTGCGAACGGCTCATCGTCGCTCATCGCGGCAAGGCGGCTTTCCGAGCCGCCCCGGGGCGACAGGGTCAAGGCCGCACCGGAATCGATGTCGACGGCCTGCAGCCACCAGTTCTCATCGCCGGCATGGTCCCTGCCGACGATGAGGTGACGGCTGGTGCGCGCCCAGTCGAACTGGCCCACACCGGCGTCCGCGCCGGTCAGCGGGCGGGCGCTTGAGGGGTCATCGGCGGGCGCGAGCCACACGGTGTTGACGTTGTCGCTGACGGCGAGATAGGCGATCCACCGACCGTCCGGACTGAGCTGCGGCGCGCTGCGGTCGCTGCGCCCGAACAGCCTGCTCCTTGGGATCAGCATTCCAGGGCCTGGTACATCAGCACCTTGAATTCGCGCGCGATCGTGTAATGGGCGCTCGGCATGAACTGGGTGAACAGCAGCGCGACGATCTGCTCCTGCGGATCGACCCAGAAGAACGTACTTCCCGAGCCGGCCCAGGTGAACTCCCCGACGCTGCCCAGACTGCTGTGGCGTGCCAGGTCGGTCAGCACCCCGAAGCCGAGGCCATAGCCGTAGCCCGGCATCCACATCGCGGACATCTGCTCCGGCGTCAGGCGGTTGCTGGTCATCAGTCGAACGGAACGGGGCGACAGCAGGCGCTCGTCACCGAACTTGCCGTCCTGCAGCAGCATCGTCGCGAAACGCCACCAGTCGGCCACCGTCGACAGCAGTCCTTCTCCGCCCGCGAAAAACGTCACCGGCGCGCGCCAGCAGTCGGCAACCGGGGATCGTTCCGGTTCGATACGACCGTCCTCGGCGGGTCGGTACAGGGTCGCAAGCCGCGAGGCGGAAGCGTCCGACAGTTCGAACGCCGTGTCGTGCATGCCGAGCGGCGAGAAGATGCGCTCATCGAGAAAGGCATTGAAGGACTGCCCGGACACGACCTCGACGAGCCGACCGAGCACGTCGTGCGAGATGCCGTATTCCCAGCAGCTGCCGGGCTGGAACTTCAGCGGCAGCTTGCCGAGTCGCTGCACCATCTCTGCGATCGTCCCGTCGCGTCTGAACAGGTCCGCCTCCCGGTACATGCGATCGACCGGGTGGTCGTCGTGTCCGTAGCCCAGACCGGAAGTGTGCCCGAGCAGATCGGCTATCGTCAGCGCCTGCCTGCAGTCTTCGAGAAGGGGGGCTTCGCTGCTGCCGCCGGCGTAGACCTGCAGCGCGGCCAGCTCCGGGAGGTATTCGGCTACCGGGTCGGTCAGCAGCAGGCGACCCTCCTCGAGCAGCATCATCACGGCGACGCTGGTGACCGGCTTGGTCATCGAGAAGACCCGAAAGAGGGTGTCGTCCCGTATCGGCGTCCTGCTGTCGATATCGGCCAGGCCCCTTCGGCAGGCGTATGCGACCCGACCATGACGTGTGACCAGGGCTGCAAGGCCGGGCAGCCGCCCGTCATCGACGTAAGCGGCGAGATGGGCATCCAGGCGCTGCAGTCGCCGGCCCGAAAAGCCGAGGGATGCGGGATCGTCAGGCATGCCGGCTGCGGCTCTAAACCAAACGATCGTTCATAGGCAAACCCACCTGTCCAAAATGCCTGCTTCAGTCGAGATTCACGCGGATCACTGCCCGCTGTCAAGCTGCCGACCAGCCCGATAATGACGAACGTTAGTTTTATCGCTATTATCCGTCGAGATACCGTCTGGCCACAGGCCGGTCCGATGGATAAACACGCACCAAGGGGGAATCCCAAGATGGCCATGAACGCGCACCACCCCAGCAGTCAGACGAGCCCGCTGCGCCGGTCCGCTCTGTCGCTCGCGATCTCCAGCCTCACGAGCATCCTGATCGCAACATCGCAGCCCGCCCTCGCGCAATCGAATGCGCCGGATCGGGACGGGGAAGGCGCCGACCTTCCGCTCGAAGAGGTCCTGGTCACGGCCACGCGGCGGGAGATGAAACTCATGGAGGTGCCGCAGTCGATCGCGGCACTGACCAACGAGTTCCTCGAATCGAGCGGGTTCGACAACCTGTCCGAGTTCGCCGGCCAGGTTCCGGGCCTCAACTTCACCGAGCGGGGCCCGGGCCGCACCTCGATCACGATCCGGGGCGTATCCGCAGACCCCGGAACGTCCAGCGTTTCGACGGTCGGCATCTACATCGACGACGTCGCCATCACCAACGACGACCAGAATGCACAGCCCGACTTCAAGACCTTCGACGTGCAGCGCGTCGAAGTGCTGCGCGGGCCGCAGGGTACGCTGTACGGCGAGGGGGCGATGGGCGGCGTGGTGCGCTACATCACCAACAAGGCCGACCCGACCAAGTTCGACGCGGCGGTCGATTTCAGCGGCGCATCGATCGAGGGCGGCGAGACCGGCACGGCGCTGAACGCCATGCTCAACATTCCCGTGATCGAGAACAAGCTCGCCCTCAGGCTCGTCGGACTGTACCGCGACCAGGGCGGCTACATCGACAACCCGGTGATCGGCGCCGAGGACTTCAACTCGGCCGAGATACTCGGCGGAGGGGCGATTGCCACCTGGTACGCCAGCGAAGACCTGACCCTGGAAGCAATGGCGATCACCAATCGCATCGACGTCGACGGCGACAACATCACCCGCGGCGGCGACAAGGACGAGTTCGTCGCTCCGGCACTGAACCCCCGGGAAGACGACTACGACCTGTACAGCTTCACCCTCAACTGGTCGCTGCCCGGTGCGCGGCTGACGTCGGTGACCGGCTTCAGCCGACGCGAGTCGAGCGCCATCACCGTCGACTCGGATGCCGCGCTGTTCGGCTTCGTCATTCCCGCGGCGTCGATCTTCTCGGACGTCGTACCGCAAAGTTCGATCTTCGTTTTCGAGGAAGAGAACGAGAACTTCACCCAGGAAATCCGCCTCGTATCGACGACCGACGATCCGCTGCAGTGGACTGCCGGCCTCTGGTACCGCGACGGCGACTTCGAGAACATCTCGGTACGTACGACCGAGCCGGTGCTGACCTTCGGCGGCACCGGTGACTACTCGGCGTTCGGCATCCCGCTGGTACTGGGTCCCAACCCCCTTGGCGGCACGCCCGGCGAACCCATCCCGGACGGTTTCTCACGCGACCCGCAAACCGCCGGCTTCGAGAACACCGCCGTGTTCGGCGAGGTCTCGTACCAGTTGACCGAGCAGCTGCAGATCCTGCTCGGCGCCCGCTGGTTCGAGGAAACGCGGACGGCACTGGCGCCGCTCGGCACCGGAGGTCTCAACCAGACCTTCCAGACCCTGAACACGGTCTTCGGCATCCCGAACGAAGGCACCGACGACGAATTCGAGATCGATACGATCACCCCCAAGGCCACCCTCAGCTACCAGCCGAACGACGAGACGCTCTGGTACATGAGCTACGCCACCGGCGTTCGCTCCGGAGGGCGCAACAACACCGTCGGCGAAGTGCGCGGCAATGAGTGCGAGCAGTACTACGACGAGGACACGACCAACAACTTCGAGCTCGGCGGCAAGTTCCAGTTCGCCGGCGGCAAGGTCAACCTGGAGGCGTCCGCGTTCCACATCGACTGGCAGGACCTGCAGGTGCTGTTCTTCGACCCGGTGACCTTCAGCTCCTGTGTCGACAACGCCGGCAGCGCCACCTCGCGAGGCTTCGAAGCCACGCTGACGGCGCTGCTCGCCGACGGGCTGACGGTAAGCATCGGCGGCAACTACATCGAAGCCGAGCTCGACGAGTCGATTCCGGGCGCTGATGCCCCCGGCGCCGTGATCAGCTCCGGGACCCAGCTGCCGAACGTGCCCGAGTACAAGATCGGTGCGTCCGTGCAGTACGAGTGGCCGCTGTTCGCGCAGTGGAACGGCTACTTCAATGCCAACATAAGCGCAGTGGGCGACAGTCGCGCCGCGCTGGAGCCGGGCCTGCGTGGCGACCTGCAACAGCCCTCGTACGAGATCACCAACGCGCGGATAGGCATCCAGAACGCGCGTTACGGCGCGTACCTGTTCGTCACCAACCTCATGGACGAGTACGCGGTGCTCGCAGACGACACCTTCGGAGGCATCCACCGGAACCAGCCCCGCACCATCGGGCTGAATCTGCGGGCCGAGCTCTGAGGACCCGGGAGGGCCGGGGAAGCGGGTGCCTCGGCCCCGCAGCTCCCCGGTCTGATCGCAGGCTCCTGCGGCACTAGGCCCGGGAGCAAGCACCATGACGGCGAAGGGCTTTCGCACCCGGACCTGCGTCGCCTTCGGAGCGCCCGGCTTCACCGAGCAGCTGATGATCGCGCCGGTGTGGGGAATCCTGCCCGCGCTCTACGCCGAACACCGGGCCGCGTCGCTGGCGGCCATCGGCACGGTCTTCATGATCGCCCGGCTGTTCGACGCGGTTTCCGACCCGGTCATCGGCTACCTCTCCGACATCACCCGCTCCCGTTTCGGTCCCCGCAAGCCCTGGATCGCCGGCGGTGGCCTGGTGTCGATGATCGCCATTCCGTTCCTGTACATTCCGCCGCAGGATGCGGGCACCGTGTACTTCTTCGCGTGGACGTCGGTGCTGTTCGTCGGCTGGACCATGATGGTCATACCCTACAACGCGTGGACGACGGAGCTCACCGGAGACTACCAGGAGCGGGCGAGGCTGTTCGCCTACCGTAACGGGATCCTGTACACCGGTGCACTGATTTCCTCCCTGGCACCGATCCTGCTGTTTCCGCTGACCGGCAACACCGAGTTCAGCCTCGAGTTCTTCCGATACCTGGCGCTGGCGCTGCTGGTGCTGATCCCGGTCAGCATCGGTATTGCCCTGTACAACGTGCCGCAGGGCGAATCGATGGCGATCGAGCGCCCCACGCTCCGCGGCATTCCCCAGGCGCTGCGTCGCAACCGGGTGATGTGGCTGTTCGTCGCCGTGTCGTTTCTGGGTGCGCTGGCCCAGGGTATGGCCGGCGCCCTGGAGTTCCTCTGGATGAGCAACTATCTCCAGCTGGGCCCGTACGTTCCGCTGCTGTTCAGCCTGGGCGTCGCGATATCGCTCGGGTCCATTCCATTGTGGTACAAGCTGGTGGAGCGGTTCGGAAAGCACCTGCCCTGGGCCATCTCGAGCCTGGTTTTCGCGCTGGTCTCGCCGCTGGTGTTCTTCGTGTCACCCGGTCTCGACTCCCTGCCTGTTCTGCTGTTCCTGATTACGGTCTGGGGATTCGTCAAGGCGACGAGCGCCGTCGCCGCACAGTCCATGCTGGCGGATATCATCGACTTCGACACGCTGAAGACCGGCGTCAATCGCGCCGGCAACTATTTTTCGCTGTTGACCCTGCTGTCCAAAGGCTGCCTGGCGCTCGGGGCCGGCCTGGGTCTGGCCCTTGTCGGGTTCTTCGGATACGACCCCTCGACCGTCAACGATGACGACGCGGTATTCGCGTTCCTGGCGGTGTTCTGCCTGGTTCCCGCCGTGCTCATGGCGATCAACGGCCTGCTGATCCTGCGCTATCCCCTGAACGAACGACGCCAGGGCATCGTACGCAAACGCATCGAACAGCTGGCCGAGCGCGCGCAGAGGGCCTCCGCGTGAGGTGTTTTATCGCGTATTTCGCGCACGAGAGCAACAGCTTTTCCCCCTTGCCCACCAGCGTCGAGAATTTTCGCGAGGACGTTTTCCATGTGCCCGGCCAGTCGCCCGAACCGCTCGATCCGACCGGACTGCCGGACGATCTGGCACTGATTCGCCTGGCCCAGGCAAGCGGCCACGACGTGGTGGTCGGTCCGTTATTCGGCGCGACACCCAGCGCGCCGGCAAACCGGGTTGACTACGAGTCTCTCCGCGACACCTTACTGGAACAGCTTGCCCGCGCCCTGCCGGTGGACGCGGTGCTGCTGTTTCTGCACGGCGCGCAACTCGCGCGGGGATACGACGACTGCGGCGGAGACGTGCTCACGCGCGTGCGGGAACTGGTCGGCCCGACGGTGCCGGTCGGCGTCGAACTGGACCTGCACTGCAACATCTCACCGGCGATGCTGGACGCGGCCACGATACTGGTCGCCTGCAAGGAGTACCCGCATACCGATTTCGCGGACGAAGCCGCCAGGCTCATCGACCTGGCCGCCGGAGCCGTACGCGGTGACCTGCAACCGACGATGGCGTTTCGACCGGTGCCCATGCTCGGTTTTTTCCACACGACGCGCGAGCCGATGCGCGGATTCGTCAACGACCTGAGATCACTCGAGCAGCAGGCGTCCGTGTTGTCCGTTTCCCTGTGCCACGGCTTCGGCCTGGCCGATACGCCGTTCAACCACGCCGGCGTGCTCGCGGTTACCGATGCCGACAGGCAGCGGGCGGAGACGATCGCCGAGGAGCTGGCTCGACGATTCTTTCGACTCAGGGAGGAGATCCGCGCCCCGGCCATGCCCGTGGACCGGGCCCTGGACGCGGCCCTGGCGCGCGGTACCGGCACCGTGGTGATCGCCGACACCACCGACAACGCCGGTGGCGGAGCCGCCGCAGACTCGACCTTCCTGTTGCGGGCGCTGCTGGACCGGGAGGTAGAGAACGCCGCGCTCGGCTTGCTGTACGATCCGATGGCCGTGGACTTCGCGATGAAGGCCGGCGTTGGCGCAACCCTGCCGTTGCGCATCGGCGGCAAGACCGGGCCGCTGTCGGGCGATCCGCTGGACGTCGAGGCGCGCGTGACCGCGTTGCGTGACGATGCCCGGCAGAGCATGTTCGGCGCCCCGTCCGCGCTGGGACGGGCGGCAGCGGTGCGCATCGCCGGCGTCGATGTCGTGCTGAATTCGGCGCGCCAGCAGACCTTCGACCCGGCATGCTTCACGGAACTGGGCATCGACCCCTGGTCGAGGCGCATCGTCGTGGTCAAGTCCGCACAGCATTTCTGGGCCGCGTTCGCGCCATTCGCGACGGAGATCATCTAGTCGACCCTGAATGACTTTCGCCAGCATTCGAACTTGGGCCCATCTCGCGAGT
>CAZOUC010000010.1:0-14800 GCA_964582825.1 uncultured Enterobacteriaceae bacterium
ATGCGGGCCACCACCTGCGACGGGAACAGGCGCTGGCCGTTGATTTCTCCCTCGTTAAGCATCAGCACGCCGATGCGCGCCAGGTCTCGCAAACCCGCGCTCAAGCCGCCACCGGCAAACGGCGTGCCGACGCCGTCGACGGTCATGTAGGCGTCCTGCTCCGCGCCCATGCCGCTCCAGATACGTTCGGACAGGAACTCCGTGATCTCCTTACCCGTCACCCGCGACACGATCCACCCCAGCGCGTCCGTGTTGATGGTCATGTAGTGAAACGCCTCGCCGTGCCGCCCTTTCGGGCGCACGGTCTGCAAGTACTCGAAATAGCCGTTCGGACCCCGGTAATCGGCCGGCTTCGGCCAGGGACTTGCCGCCGCGGAGTAGACCCAGATGTCTGCATTCGGGTCCGCGTAGTCCTCGCTGTAGTCGAGGCCCGTCGTCATGTCCATGACCTGCCTGACCGTTGCGTTGCCGAACGCGCTGCCCGCCAGCTCCGGGACGATGTCGGCCACCGGTGCGGTCTCGTCGAGCCGACCCTCCTCGACCAGGATCTCGGCGAGCAAGCCTGTCAGGGATTTCGTCATCGACATCGCGCCGTGCTGGCCGGCCTCGTCGAGACAGCCGCTATACCGCTCGTAAACGATCCTGCCCTCGTGGACGATCACGATGCCGTCGGTGTGATTGGCCGCCAGCGATTCCTTCCAGGTCATGGTCTGTCGGCTGCCCAGGGGCTTGAACGTCAGGGCATCGATGGCCATCTCGTCGAGGTCGTACTTGAATGGAACCGGCGCACCGAGCCCGCGACTGACCTGCTCCGTCGGCAGCAGCTCCCGGAAATGGCACACCGTCCAACGCAGCTTGGGAAAGCTGAAGAAGTTGGAATCCGGCTGCATGATCCGCTTGTCGGGCGTCGGCGGCGTACCTTCCATCCAGCCCATGACACGCGGGTCCGACTGCTCCGCAGACAGGGGCGCCGCAGCATGCAGGCCCTGGGCGCACAATAGCGCCAGGGCGATCGAAACGACGTTGTTTATCGACACAAAGACACTCCAGGCCGGCGGTTTCAGCGGCACTCAACTCAAGGCGCAAGATTCCGGTCCGGTCCACCCCATGCAGCGGTCGCGCCCCGGCACGACGGCTTCGACGTCGCGCGTCGCCGCCGGATCAGTGCCCGGTCAGGTAGCGGATCAGACGGATGCGTGCCCACTCGGGCAGCAGCCGGTTCAGACCGTACCAGAGTCGCGTCGAGGTGCCCAGCACGTAGCCGATCCGCTTGCCGTCCACCGCGAGTTCGATCGCCGCGGCTACATCCTCGGGCTGCATGTCGACGCCCATCCGGGCCGTCAGCTTCGGGTGCAGGCTCTTGCCCATGGCCGTATTGACGACCGGCGGTTTCACCGAGGTGACGCGGATGTCGTGCGGCGCCCACTCGATGCTCAGCGCCTCGGTCAGACCGTTGACGTAGAACTTGGTCGCGCTGTACACGGCCAGCAACGGAATGCCGTGAATACTCGACGCCGAGCACAGGTTCAGCAGGACGGCGCCCGGTGTATCCCGCAGCAGCGGAAACGCCGCGTGGGCGACAGTCGTCAGGCCGCGTACGTTGACGTCGACCATGCGGTCGTTGGCGGACGAATCGATCTCTTCGAAGCGGCCGGAGCTCAATACGCCGGCGTTGTTCACCAGCACGTGGAGACGTCCGCCCGATCGATCGGCAAAATGCCGCAGCGCCGCCTCGACCGATGCCGCGTCGGTCACGTCGCAGTACTGGCCGCAGGCCGCAGGGAACGCCTCTGAATCCAGCAGCGCGTCGAGCACCTCACGATTGACGTCATAGAGGCCGACGAACCAGCCGCGGCTGGCGAAGCGGCGGGCCGTAGCCAGGCCGATGCCATGGGCGGCGCCGGTGATGAAGATTGATTTCATCGTCCTGCCGTGAATCCGGAGCGGTTGAGCAGCTGCGGCAGGATACCGCATCGGCCGGAGTCAGTACCGCAGACCGGACCCTCGACGGACCGGACCGACTCTCGCTGGTCGACGAAATCAGTGGCCGTCGTCCCGTTCGCTTGCCTGGCCGGCTTGTCTGACCGTGTCGGTCTGCGTCGGCTGCTCGTCCGGAGGTGGCCGCGGTGCGAAGCGATCGCTGCAGGCGACGTAGCTCACCGCCAGCAGGACGGCAATCAGTGCGATCTGCAGGAACATCGGATACGCCTCTTGTTGGCTCTTTCCGATTTCATTACCGCGCTTTTGCCTAGAATCGGCAATCTAGCCTGTCACCGGGCTGTAACAGGACGCGCTGGCCCTCAACGCGCCGCGACGGCTTCCGCCGCTGCGCTTACGGCACCGTCCTGAACCGTATCCTCTTCAGAAGCGGCACCGATGATCGACACCTTGGTGCCAGACGTTGCCCGGCTCAGCGCCGAGGTCACGACCGGTTCGCCGGGCTCGATGTCCACCGCGCTGACCAGCAGGCTCATGTTGCCCTCGGCGTCCTCGCGCACGCCGACACGCTCGACGTCGACGGCGTGCAGCAGACCGTCGCGGACGGTGTAGATGATCCGGTCCGCGTAGACGCCCTGCACCGGCACCTCGAGCAGGTTGTCGCGCTCGGGCAGGGTGATCTTCACGTCCACGGCGCGGCCCAGGGCCAGGTCGGGATGGCCCGGCGTAGAGAACAGCACGTCGGTGCCGGCCCGTCCGGTACGCACCTCGCTGCCGATGTCCAGAAGCTCGAGATCGATCCAGCGGTCGGCCAGCCGGGCGGTGGCCTTGACCGGCGCGCCGGAGGTCTGCGCGTCGCGCACCGCCAGGGCCTGTCTAGCCGGCAGGGAAACGCGCACCTGCTGCGAGCCCTGGTCGAACAGGGTGATGACCCCCTGGCCGGCCACCACGCGGCGGCCGATCGCCGCGTCGACGCCGATAATGGTGCCGTCGAAGGGGGCGATCAGGGTCAGTCGCTCGAGATTGAGCGCGGCCTGGTCCCGGTCGGCCTCGGCGCGAGCGACGCGCGCCTCGGCACTGGCACGCACGGCGTCGTGGCTGGCGATCAGCATGTCCTGCTGGTTCAGCGCGATCTCCTGCTGCAGACGCTGCTGCTCGAGCGTTTCGAGATCGGTCGCGGAGATCTGGCCGTTGTTGTACAGGGTCTTGTAGCGTTCCTGCTTGTTGACGGTCAGTTCGAACAGGCGCCGCTCGTTCTGTGCGTTCTTGACCTCGGCGCGCTGCTGGGCGAGCACGCGCTCGAACTCGCCGCGCGCCTCGGCCAGGGCGGCCTCCGCCCGCTGCAGGGCGAGACGCGCGTCCCGGTCATCGAGCCGCATCAGCACGTCACCGGTCCTGACCTGCTGGCCTTCACGGACATTGACTTCGCTGACGTAGGCGAGCGTCGCCGCTTCGAGCGTCGTCGTGTTCGGATTCTCGACGCGACCGAACACGTAGATTTCCGGCGCCAGCGCGCGCAGCTCCGCCGGCTTGGCGACCACCGGGACGGCGTCGAGCTCGACTTCACCCTTGACCGGCGGCCCGGACGCCGCGCTCAGACCGAATACGGCAAACCCGAGTCCGGCCACGACGAGGCAGCTGTAGCGTGCCGACGGCGACATCGCGCGCAGGTAGCGCCCGAACAGGCTGCCGGCAAACCAGCGCCCGACGGCGCTGCCGGCGAGCCAGCGCAAGGGCCGGGTCATCCAGACGAAGGGAATGGCAAGTGCGGTCAACAGGGCTTTCATGATTGCGCTCCCAGCGCGGGTTGCTTCAGTTGCTCGGCCCGACGCTGCAGATCGAGCCAGTTGTTGTTAACGGTCTCCAGCGCGGACAGGATCGCCGGGATGACCAGCAGGATCAGGACCGTGCCGTACAGCATCCCGAAACAGATCACCGTCGCCAGCGGAATGAACGCCTCACCCATCAGCGAGGTCTCGAGCATCATCGGCACCAGGCCCAGGCCGGTTGTCAGCGACGTCAGCAGCACCGGTCGCAGTCGCTGGCGCACGGCCTCGACGATGGCCTCGTCGGCATTCATGCCGCCCAGGCGGTGGTCGCGATAGGCGGTAACGAGAATGATCGAGTCGTTCACGATCACGCCGGTCAGCGTGAAGATGCCGAGGAAGGCCATCGGGGTGATGTTGAAGCCCATGGCCCACAGGCCGAGGAAGGCGCCGGTCAGGCCGAACGGAATCGCGAACATGATCGCCACCGGCCAGGCCAGCGAGTGCAGGATCCAGGCCAGGATGATGTAGATCAGCGCCAGCGTGATCAGGAAGCCGATGAACATCTCGTTGAGCATGTCGCTCTGCGCCGTCGCCCAGAAGCCTCGACCGGCGCTGACGCCCCACTTGCTGGCGATCGCCGGCACGGCCTCGGCCTCGAGCTCCTTGATGACCGCATCGGCCGTGGTGACGGACTTGTCCGGGTAGGCGCGGATCGCCACCGTCTGCACGCCGTTGACGTGGTTGATCTTGTCGATGCCGCGCCGGCTCTGGATTGTGGCGACGGTCGACAGCGGCAGCGTCTCGCCGTTCTGCGCGACGATCGGCAAACGCGCCAGGGTCGTCAGTCGATAACGGTCCTCGCGCGGCAGGCTGACGCGCACCTCGAGTTCGGCGTCGCCTTCGGTGAACAGCTGCACGCGCTGGCCCTCGAAGGCCGTGCGCACCTGGCGGCCCACCTCGGCGGCGGTCAGGCCCAGCGCACGTCCTTCCGGCGTGAGACTGAACACCCACTGGTCGCGGCCGTAGGGCAGGTCGTCGTGGACGTTATTGACGCCCGGCATCTGGCGCATTACGGCCGCCAGCTCGTCGGCCGCGCCCTTGAGGGCCGCGGTGTCGGAGCCGCTGAAGGTCAGCTCGATCTCCGGCCAGGGCTGGTCGCCCTGCTCGATCTGCAGCTGCTCGATGATCGGCGACTGCGGGATCGACTCCTGCCAGTGGCGCAGGAACTCCGCCAGGCTGACGTCGCGCGTTTCCGGCGAGGTCAGCTCGACGAAGATGCTCGCGAAGGCCGGACCGCTTTGCCAGTCGCGGCTGATGACCGCGCCGTTGAGGGCAACCCAGCGGGCGACGATGTTGTCGCCGCCGAACTGCGCGTTGGTCTCCTCGACCTTGCGCTCGAGCATCTCCAGGTATTCGAGACGCTCGGCCTCCGAGGCGTCCGACGTGAACTGGATGTTCGCCTCGGCAAACTCGAAGTTGATGTTCATGTTCAGGTCGAACTTGACGTAGTTCAGCGCCAGCAGCGAGATCGCAAAGGCGAAGGCGCCGCAGGCGGCGAGGATCGCGACACGGCGGTGTCCCAGGCACCAGCGCAGCGCCGGCAGCACGAGCTGCTCGCGGAAGTGCTCGAAGCGCGCGTCAAAGCCGGCGCGAAAGCGGCTCTTTTCACGGGCGTTACGCGCCATATTGCTGAACGAGTGCTTGAGGTGACCGGGCATGATCAGGAAGCACTCGACCAGCGAGGCCAGGATCACGCACAGCATCAGCATCGGAATCTCGCGAATGTCGTCGCTGTCGACGATCAGCAGCGGCAGGAAAGCGGCCATCGTCGTCAGGCTCGACGCCGTGATCGGACCGAACATCCGGCGCGCACCGGTGATCGCGGCCTGCGCCGGCGGCAGTCCCTTCTCGAACTGGTAAAGGGAATGCTCGCCGACCACGATCGCGTCATCGACGACGATGCCCAGCGCCATCACCAGGCCGATCATCGACAGGAAATTCAGGCTGCCCCCCATCGCGTAGAACAGCAGCAGCGCGCCGGCGAAGGACACCGGAATACCGACCGCGACCCAACCGGCCACGCGGAGGTTCAGGAACAGGAACAGCATCGCCAGCACCAGGCACAGGCCCGACACGCCGTTCCAGAACACCAGGCCCATGGTGTCGGCAGCAAAGCGCCAGGCCTCGAGAAACACCTTGGTCTCGATGCCGCGGGCCGCCAGCTCGTCCCTGCTCTGCGCCTGCCAGGTCTTGATGATCTGTGCCGCGTCAAAGGTATCCATCGCATCGCCGCGACGCACGCGCAACTCGATGGCCGGCTTGCCGTCGATCAGGACGCGGCGCTGGTTCTCGATCTCGCGACGCTCGACCCGGGCGACGTCGCCGAGCTGCACCAGTTGGTCGCCCTGCGTCGAGGCGATGGGCAGGGATTCGAAACCCGGCACGCTGCGCTGCTGGTCCATCGAGCGGATCTGGCGGCGGTCCTGGCCCGCACCGATCGTGCCGGCGGGAATGTCGCGGCTGAGATTGCCGATCGCCATCGCGATATCGGCGATGCTGGCGTTCATCTCGACCAGGGTCAGGCCATCGATCTCGATGGCGATTTCCTCACGCGGGACGCCGCGCAGTTCGACGACGTCGGCGCCGAGCGCGCGCAGCTGCCGCTCGACCTCGTGGGCGACCGGCGTCAGCTCGGCGATGTCATCCGGTCCGGTCAGGAAGATCGCCGCCACGGTCTCGTACCAGCGATCGACGGCGACCTGCGGCGGCTCCATGTCGGTCGGCAGGTCGCGCACCTGGGCGATGCGCTGCTTGACGAGATCGACCGCCTCGTTGATGTCGGTGTGGCGGTCGAAACGCAGGTCGATCCAGGCGGCGCCGTTGCGGGTCCAGGAGCTGAGGCGTTCCAGCCCTTCGAGGCCGCGCAGCTGGTACTCCACCGGGTTGGTGATGAGCTTTTCCATGTCTTCGGCGGAGGCGCCCGGCCAGCGCAGCTCCACCTCGGCGACGTTCCAGATCTGCGTCGGGTTCATCTGCACCTTGATCTGGACGGCGCCCCAGATCCCGGCCATGAACATCAGCACCATCAGCAGGTTCGCCGCGAGGCGATGGCGGGCAAATGCGGCGATCCAGCCGTTCGAGTCGGCCTGCTTGTCCGTGTGCACTGTCGGTCTCCCCCTTGACACGACCAGACAGACGCGTACCTTAGCGCCCTGGATTCAATTGCGAGAGAAGATATCGACCGGAGACCGCCGGGAAGCGATGAAATCCCCTGTCCGGCACGGCCGCGCGATCCGGGCTCCCGGTGTTGCGGCAGGCTTGCGGTGGCTTGCTACAGAGGCGGGACGCTCACGGATGCGGCGCCCGGGGCGCGGTGGACCGCCTGGCGCCGGGCGGCCCGGCAGGACGGGCAGCCGTCCTCAGGCGTCGCGCGCGGCGTCCAGCAGCCAGGCCCGCACCTCGCGATCGACGTCTGCGGACCTCGCCAGGCGTACCCGGTGCGTGACCATCGCGTTGAAGCTGCCCGAGGCCTCCAGTCGACCCGCGGGTTCACGGCCCTTGAGCACCAGCCCGAGGTCCACGCGCGTCTTCGTCGAGGGCTGCACCAGCGCGAACTGCCTGCTGCGACGCAGCGACACATAGGTTTTCTTGGGCGCCACCTGGTAGTCGACACCGGCATCGTCCAGCGCCGCCAGCACGGCGTCGTAAACGGCCTTCAGCGGCGCCTTGGCTCCGGCGTACTGGGCCGCCAGCAGATCACCGTCATCGCTCTGGCCGGAGCGCGCGGCGAGCCATTCGTGGGCCACCAGATTGGCGTAGCCGTGCGTCAACCCGTGCGCGGTCTTCAGGTGCCTGACGATCTGGCCGTGCTTTTCGGCGCCGGCTTCCGCGGCGCGCTGCAGCCAGTAGGCCAGGTGGTGGCCGGTTTTCTCCTGCAGGTTCGCCTTCATGGTCTCGGCCATGTCCTTTGGGTCGGCCATCGAATCCTCCCGTGGATCAGCTGCGAACAGAACACCTCACATCCTATACTCCCTGAACCCGTCGCGCAGGAGACCGGAAATTGACTACCTGGAACTGGCTGGCCGGACTGTTCGTCGTGCTGGTGGCGGGCTTGTTGTTCTTCTCGCTGATGCTCGCGCCGAGCGGCGCCTACTCGACGCGGGCGATGGTCACCGAGGGTCTTGCGGAAGCCGAGCCGTACCGGTCCCGGGTCGCCGCCTACTACGAGGATTACGGGACCTGGCCGGGATCACTGGCCGACCTGCGCAGCATGGGCGCACCTCCGGTCCGTGCCGGCATCGTCGACGTGGACCTCGAGGCCGGCACCGGTGCGCTGCGCCTGACCTTCCTGGCCGATGGCCGTTGCCGGGCTCTCGATCCCGTGCAGTGTCAACGTCTGCTCGAACCGCTGGCCGGCAGGAGCCTGCGACTGAGCCCTTCGGTGCAGCCGGGAGGTGAGGTCGACTGGCATTGCGCGGGTATCGACCTCGAGTTCCGGCAGCTGCCGGCGAGCTGCCGCTGACCGGGGCGCGCCGAACGGACGCACCCCGGTCGGGGCACAGGCTTCACCAGGCTTCGTTCGGGCCCGGATCGCTCAACACCCGGCAACGGCCGCTGTAGCTGACGATCGAGTCGCCCTCGGCGGTCATCTCGGCGATGCCGCTGATGTCGAGAAGGCAACGGGTGATCGGCCCGGCCAGGCGATTGGTCAGGAATACTCGACCGGTCGTTTCCCCGGTGACGAGATTCACGTCGAAGCGGAACCGGTCATCGTGCAGCATGACCGGGCCGATACCGAGCACGGTGCCCGAAAACACCTGCTGGCCCCGGTTGACCAGTGTGCCCGCCTCGTTGTCGATACGGGTCACGGGATGGTAGAGCACGCGACCGACGAGATCGCCATCGAGGTCGATCGTTTCGGTGGTGCGCATCACCACTCCGCTCTGCGTCGGCTGCTGTGAGTGCACGATTGCGGTGCTGAAGTAGTGTATTCCGGTGCCGGACACGTCGCGCCAGTGGTAGTCGGATTGGGCGCACGCACCGGTCGCGAACAGTCCTGCGAAAGCCATGATGGCTGCGTTCTTGCCAGGTAGTGTGGGCATCTCTTTGCTCCTCCAGTAGATGCGATGTGGCGTGATCCATACTGGTCGGCGCGACGGCATGGCCCAAGACGCAAGCCGGGTCATGGCCCCGGGTGGCTGGCTTTGGCCGCCTTTGTCCTCCTAAGATGGCGGCATGAGCGATCCGTCCAGCACGAGCCGCCGCCTCGATTCGTGGAAAGCCATAGCCCGGCACCTGGGCCGCAGCGTGCGCACCGTGCGGCGCTGGGAGGCCGCCGAGGGCCTGCCCGTACGCCGTCACATGCACAACGCGCAGGCCAGCGTGTACGCTTTCACGGAGGAACTCGAAGACTGGGTGCGGCAGCGTGAGCAGACACCCGCAGCCGATTTCGCAGCAAGCGTCGCAGCGACCGCGGCCCTGCCTGACCGCGAGAGCGACTCGATCGCCGTGCTGCCGTTTTCGTATGCCGGGCCGTCGGACGGTCCCGCCTGGATCGCCGAGGGCCTGACCGAGGAGGTCATCGGCAGCCTGTCCGGCATTCACGGCCTGCGGGTCATCTCGCGCACCTCGAGTGCGGTGGCAAAGGCCGAGGGCCGCAGCCTGACCGCCATCGGCCGCGCGCTCGGAGTCAGGCGTCTGCTCGAAGGCGGCGTCGTCGCCGACGGCGGTCGCTTTCGCATCAGCGCGCGACTGTTCGACGTCGCCAGCGAAGACCGCGTCTGGTCCGAGACCTTCGCCGGGACCACGGACGAGGCCTTCGACCTGCAGGAACGCATCGCGCGACGGGTCGCCGCGGCGATGAGCCTGCCGCTCGACAGCGGTGACGAAGCACGCCTGGCGCGGCGGACGCTCGATCACGTCGACGTCTGGCCGCTGCTGCTCGAGGCGCGGCAGGAAGCGATGCGCTGGCGTGGCGACGCCATCGCCCGAGCCGAATCCCTGCTGAGCGAGGCCATCGAGCGCGCCGGCGAGGAGGCGGAACTGTGCGTGGCCATGGGGCACACCAAGCTGCAGTACCGTGAAGCCGGGCTGTCGCCCGACGACCACCTGCTCGACGAAGCCGAGGCCTGGGCGCGCCGTGCCGCGCAGCGTGATCCGCACGGCCGCCGGGTACACCAGCTCCAGGGCTGGATTCACTTTGCACGCGGCAAGGTGGTCGCGGCGATCGGCGAACTGCGTACCGCCCTGCTGGACGACTGGAACAACGCCAATGCACTGAGCCTGCTGGCCTACTGCTGGCTGATCTCCGGACGCGTCGGGTTCGCGCGACCCGTCATCGACCGGCTGCTCGCGGTCGACCCGCTGACGCCGCTGCATCGCTGCCTGCCGGGCTGGGCAGATGCCCTGGAGGGACGCTTCGGCGACGCTGTGACCGCCTACCGATCGATGTACGAGGCGGATCCGGGCAATCCGGTCGGCCGCCTGTTCTATGTCTGGATCCTGGTATCCGCTGGCGAGGCAGCCGAGGCGCGGCGCGTCGCATCCGGCTTTCCGGCGCCGCTGGCCACGACACCGGCGGCGGAGATCGCGGCGTTGCTGAGTCACACCGACGGGCCGATGCCGGAGATTTCCGACGCGACCCGCAGCGTGGCACAGGCCAACGAGATGTTTCCGCGCCTGCTGGCACAGGCCTGCGCGGTGCACGACGACGCCGACGGCTGTGCCGGTTGGCTGCGCCTGGCCTCTGAGCGAGGCTTCATCAACCATCCGTTCCTGGCCGAGCACGACCCGCTGCTCGCCCGCGTCCGCTCGGCGCCACCCGTGGCGCGACTGCTCGACGACATCCGGCTTCGCTGGGAACGTTTCGAGGCCTAGCAGGCCGTCGGGCCGGAGCAATCCTGCAGCGGCGTCCGACCGCCGTCGCAAAGGAGCCGCGGACCGGAAGGCTGCCGGGTGCCCGCTGGTGCTCCGCGCCCTGGCACGGCAGACTATCGCCGCCCGGCAATCCAACTTCGGAGATGACCCCATGTTGCAGCTTTCCCGACGCTTCCTGCTGCCTGGCCTGCTGCTGGCGCTGGCGGTTCCGCGCGCGTTCGCCGGCGAGACCCACGATGCCTGGGCGCAGCAGCGCCTTGCGGAAGGCCTCAGCGGACCTCGGCCGGCTATCAACCTCGACCATCGCATCCCGCTCACCGAGCGGCGCATCGCGCTGACCCTGGACTACTTCGAGCGCCACAACGCAGCGCTCGCCGAGCAGCGGCAGGGGATCGAGGGCGTCGAGGCCATCCGCTTCGACCCGCAGGTGCTGGTCATGCACTACACGGTGATTCCCACCGCGGAGCAGACGCTGGCCTACTTCGCCCGCGAAGAAATGGACTCCGGGCGGCCGGAGATCCTCGCCAACGGCCTGCTCAACGTCGGCATCCAGTTCGTCGTCGATCGCGACGGCACGATCTACGGCCTGTACCCGGAGGACGTCATGGCGCGCCACACCATCGGCCTCAACCACGTGGCCATCGGCATCGAGAACGTCGGCGACGGCGACCTGGGTAGCGACGCCGCGCTCCCGCTGACCGAGGCACAGGTGGCAGCCAACGTCGCGCTGATCCGCTACCTGGCCGGCAAGTACCCGAATCTGCGCTGGGCGATCGGTCACCAGGAATACCGCGACCTCGAACATCCCGACCATCCGGCGCGGCACCTGTTCGTCGAGGACAAACCCGACTACCGGACGGAGAAGGTCGATCCGGGCGACCGTTTTCTCGCCGCGGTTCGCAGGGAATTGGCGCCATGATCGGCGCTAAAGGTATCCTGCTGGCCGGCCTGACCCTGTCCTTTGTCTATGCCTGCAGCCAGATGACGACGCGCGAGCACGCCGACCACACCGCCGAGGCCTTTGCCCGGCACGCCGAGTACCGGGAAGCGGGGCTGGGAAACTACCGCTTCACTCCGGAGCAGGTGTACGCACTGATCGACGTTTACCGCGACCACGAGCTGTTCGAGGTCGAGAAGCTCGGCGAATCGGTCGAGGGACGCCCGATCTATGGCATGTACCTCGGCCAGGGCCCGCGCGAGGTGCTGTTCTGGTCGCAGATGCACGGCGACGAACCGACGGCGACGGCGGCCCTGTTCGACCTGTACCGCTTCGTTACCGACCCGGCCAACCGCGACCGTGTCGAATACTGGAGCGAACGGCTGACCCTGCGCTTCATCCCGATGCTGAACCCCGACGGCGCTGCGGCGTTCACGCGCCGCAATGCCCAGGGCATCGACGTCAACCGCGATGCCCGGCGCCTGCAGACGCCGGAAGGCCGGATTCTCAAGGCGGCCGTCGACCGCTGGCAGCCGGACTTCGGCTTCAACCTGCACGACCAGCACCGTTTCCACTCGGCGGCCGCGCCCGACAAGCCGGCGACCCTGTCGTTCCTGGCACCCGCCTTTGACGCTGAGAAGTCGGTCGACGCGGTCCGGGAGCGGGCCATGCGCCTGACGGCGCTGCTGAACCGGGACCTGCAGCCGCTGATTCCCGGCCAGATCGGCCGCTACGACGACACCTGGGAGCCGCGCGCCTTTGGCGACAACATCCAGGGCTGGGGCACCAGCGCGATCCTGGTCGAGTCCGGTGGCAGCCCCGACGATCCGGGCCGCGAACTGCCGCGGCAACTCAACTTTGCACTCATGCTGGCGAGCATCGAGGCGATCGCCGCCGGCACCTATCGGAACGTGGATCTGGCGCACTACGAGTCGATCCCGTTCAATCGCACGCGGCTGTTCGACCTGTTGATCCGCGGCGTCTCGGTGCCGCTGGCAGGCGGCGGCAGCTACCTGACCGACATCGGCATCAACTACTCCGGCAGGCACCTGACTCCCCATCCACAGGACGACCCGCGTCGGGCGATCCTCAAGGACTGGGGGGACCTCTCGACCTTCGCCGCTTACGAAGAGCTCGACGCCGCCGGCCTCACCCTGTCTCTGCCCGACTGCGCCCCGGGCGAAACCTGTGCCGTGGACCCGGTGGCGCTGCACGGCAAGCTGGATTTCGACCTGCGCGAGAACGGTGTGCTGCGTTACCGCGTTCGTCGCGGCGTCCCGGAGCGGATCGGGGAATAGAAGCCCGCGCCGGAGCACGGGCCCCGAGGGGAATCAGACGACCGGGACGTGGTACGGGTCGCGGCCGTCCCGGACGTTGCGCTCGACGATGCGCGCACGATCCTCGGCGCTCACGCCCGAGTAGGCCTCGCAGAACGCCTCCAGGCGCTGACGGTGGAGGTCGTCGAGCTCGCGCTTGAGCTTCTCTTCGGCGAACTGGTCCGGCGTCAGCGAAAACACCCGGCCTTCCCGGAACGTGAGTTCGAGCCGCAGCCTGGCATTCTCGGATTCGAGTCGGTTGGCGGTATTGATCAACACCCAGGCGCAGGCGGCGATGCCGGCGGCCAGGGCAAAGAACAGGGTGGTGTCCAGGGTGAGCTGGAGCGGTGCGCTGAATTCGGTGATCGGCATGGCTGTCTGTCTCCGCTGAGTGGTCGGCACCTCGGCGCCGTACGGGGAACAGTGTCCGCGGACCGCACCCGCGCCGGCAGGACGGATGAGGTCAGCGGTGCAACATTCCGGGCCAGATTCGCCACGAGCCGGGGGCGGGGCAGCCTGTTGCGGGGCCATTGCCCGACTTCGTGCAAGGCTGGCAGACTGCCGCGCACCACGATAAGGACGGAATCCAAACGTGCTCGAGGGCCTGCCCGGCAATACGGCACCGCGTTACCTGCCCCACATCCGGAATCCCGCGGTGCTGGCCATGGGTCTGCGGCCCCTGGCAGGGCCGTGGATCGAGTTCGATCGCGACCTGCCGCGCTACCTGGCTCACAAGCGCGAGCAGCGCCGTCTGCGCGGCGATGCGGTGTACCGGATGCTGCCGGGCGCGGAGGCCGCCTGCGCGGAGTTCGCCACGGCGTTGGCGGCACACCTGGAGGCACACCCGCAGCGCCCGGCGTCTGCGGCGTCGACGGACGCCGCCGGCGAAGCGCTGTGGGACGCGTCGATGCAGGTGGCCGACGACCTGGTGGTCATGGAACGCCGTCACGGCAGCTATTGCCTGACCGCCGCCAGCCTGTGCAGCCCCAGCCACTGGCGGCTCGAGGACAAGATCGGTCGACCGATGGCCGAGATTCATGACCCGATACCCGGCATCCACGCGGCGCTGACCCCGAAGATCGACCGCTTTTTCGACCACCTCAAGCCCGAGCGCCCGGTCGAGCGCTTCAACTGGGCCGTCCAGGGCGACGACGCCCTGTTCTGGCTGTCGGACCACGAGCCCGCACTACCGGCGGGGACGCCGCTGTTCTACCGGAGCGAGCGCCAGACCCTGTCGCGATTGCCGGCCAGCGACGCCATTGCCTTCACGATCCGCGTCTACGTGCATCCGCTGGAGACCCTGGCGGCGACGCCCGGTGCGCTCGATTCCCTGTTTGCCGCCATCGACGGTACGCCACCGCCGCTGGCCGCTTACAAGGGCTTTCCGCGCCTGCAGGCCGCACTGGCGGCCTATCGCGAGCGCTTCACGCCTTGACGAACACCAGGGTCATGCGGTCGCTCTCGCCGATCGCCTGCCAGGTCGCCTTCTCGTCATCGGTCTCGGCGCAGCGCAGGGACGGCGGCAGGCACCAGACGCCGCGCTCGTGGCGCTTGCTGTCCTGCGGGTTGGCGTTGAAGTAGCCCTCGGCGTGCAGCTTGAAGCCCGCCTTCATCGCCTGGTCGATGACGTACTGGCGGCCGACGTAACCGATGTTGCGCGACATCCAGTCCTGGTTCGGATCGGCCCGGTGCTGGACGATACCGAGCTTGCCGCCCGGCTTGAGAATGTCGTGGAAATGCGCGAACGCCGCCTCGGTCAGACCGCGCGCGGCCAGGCCGTGCAGGTTGCGGAAGGTCACGACCCGATCGACGCTGCCCGGCGCCGCCGCGGCGATGGCCAGAGTCTTCGCCTCCTCGTCGAACATCAGCGAGGCGACCTCGACCTCGCCATAGACGTCCGGGCTGTCGGCCATCTTCTTCTCGAAAGCCTCGCGCGAACGCGGCCGATAGCTGGCCTGGGTGTC
>CAZOUC010000010.1:14810-16715 GCA_964582825.1 uncultured Enterobacteriaceae bacterium
GTCGTAGTGCGCCGCGATCAGTCGGCCGTCGCCGTTCAGGTACGGCGCCAGAATCTCGGTGTACCAGCCGCCGCCCGGCCAGACCTCTACGACCGTGTGTTGCGGCTGGATGTCGAACAGTTGCAGGGTCGCCAGCGGGTTGCGGTAGCGGTCGCGGGCCACCCAGGACTCGCTGCGGTGCTCACCGGCGACGGCCGCCCCGAGGCGGGCCTGGTCGGCGAAGGCCGGTGTGGAGGCGATGATCGCCAGGACGACTAGCAGTATGGGCATGTCTCGTTCTCCATGTTTTGATTCGATGCGCGACAGCGCGCTCAGCAATACGCCCGCCGGCGGGGCCGGGACCACCGCTACAGCAATCGGACCTCGCCGTCCGGGCCGTGCAGGCGGATGTCGGCATAGTCGCAGGCGCCCCGGCCGCGCTGGAAGATGCTGTTGGCGATGAACCAGATGCGCGTGATCCGCGGCGGCGGCTCGCCCATGTAGTGCTCGTAGTCGCGGTACAGGTTGCGGCGCTCGTCGAGCCAGTGACCGAGCTGCGCCGAGCCGCTGCGTACCACGACGTGGAATTCGATCTTGCGCCAGTTGGGCAGCGGACAGTCGTAACCGGTGCCCTCGGGCAGCGTCGCCGACCAGTAGTAGGTGATGTCCCGCCCGTTGTCGAACTCGACAGCGATACTCAGGTAGTCGTGCGTCGGCAGGGTATCCTCGCGCAGGGTCGACGGCAGTTCGTCGACGCGCCAGCGCCAGCTGATTTCCGTCTCCGGCGTCAGCGGCAGGTCGACGTCCCGCTGCAGGATGCCGACGTCGCGCTCGGTGCGGCAGTGGATACAGGGATCCGTTCCGTCGATCTGCCCCGCACGATAGATTTCCCCCGCCCCGAGGCGCCACAGGTAGTGCCAGCCCGGCGGGACGGTATCGCCCAGCGCCAGCCGCTCCAGCTCGGACGCGATGCCGGTGTGCTCCGGCGCGGCCGCGCGCAGCGTCGCCAGCCCATCCTGAGCCGTGCCGAGCCAGCGGATTACGAGCACACGAAAGGCACCCCGGTTGGCGCGGTAAACGCGCTCGTCCAGGGCCAGTTCGCCCCGGCGGTTCTTCCAGGTGTTGGGAAAATAGTTGCCGAACTGCAGCTCTCCGTCGCGGTCGGCGGTGAAACTGTGGCTGGCCCGGGTACCGCGAAACACCTGGCCGTCGGGCGAGACCCGCGCCCACAGCTGCAGCTCGGGGCCCAGGTGAATGTCCAGAGTCCGGTTGAGCTCGACGCGCCCGTCCATGAACCAGCTCAGCTCGTCACCGGGCGCGACGCGCAGGCCGCTGGCGATCCAGGGTGGCTGGTCGGCAGGAATGTCGATCCAGGCCTGCGCGGCGACGACGCCCTCCGGCACCGCCGCGAGCACCGCATCCCAATTCTGCCGCCAGGCGTCGAGATCCGGTGCGGGCTCGACCTCGCCGGCGAGACGGCGACGCAGAGCACGCCCGGCCAGCCGCGCCGCCACGCCGAGATCGGTCAGGGGACCGGCCATGGTCTTCTCCTCGTGCCGTCAGTCGGGAAACGACAGCCTAGCAGCCTGGCGCACAGCCATCACGGGGCACCGAGTATCCAGCCCTCCTCCTCGCAGGCGTTCAGCGCATCGAGGGAGAGGCCGCTCGGAAAAGCGAAGTGCGGCGCGAGTTCGCCGCTCGCGTCCAGGTCCCGCGCCCAGCGGCACAGCGCCCGGACCTGCGCGCGGTCCTTGACCGCTTCCTCGCCGGCGTCGATCGCCTCCTTGACGGCGCCGCCGACGATACCGGGCCAGACTTCCGCGTGCAGCAGCCAGGGACCGTGGCGTTGCGACGGGTCGGCCGTGAACCCGGTCTGGAACGGCCAGACGCGGCTGCAGGCGCGGAGCTTCGGGTGCTCGAGCAGCT
>CAZOUC010000010.1:16725-17209 GCA_964582825.1 uncultured Enterobacteriaceae bacterium
GGGGTCGTCGAGGGCCTCGTTGTCGGCGATGGGCTCGAGCAGCTGCCGCACCCGCGGGATACCGAGCAGGGCCTGGCTGCCGACGCTGCCGACATACATCAGCTTCCAGGCCTCCTGGGTGCCCGGCAGGCGATCCTCACAGGTGCGCCGCGCGGGCAGCGGCCGCCGACTGCCCCAATCGAAGGGAAACACTGGCCGCCGCGTCGACAGACAGGGCCCCTCGGCGGCCTTCGTGCAACCCCAGAACGGTCCCTGGTCGGCGCCACCGACCATGACATTCAGAGCCGCTGCCACTTCGAAGCGGTTGTTGGCGTTGTTCGCCTCGTCGCGGATCCGGTCCGCCAGCAGCCGCCAGGTGCCCTCCCAGGGTACGAATTCGGCGTCGACGCCCAGGGCCCGGGCAAAGCCCACCGGGTAGCCGAGCGGAAAGTCGTACCCGACCAGTACCCGCAGCCGCCGTTCGACGTACCAGCGCAGCCGCTCC
>CAZOUC010000011.1:0-17077 GCA_964582825.1 uncultured Enterobacteriaceae bacterium
GCCGACGACGACCGCGGGTCACGCTTTGCACTGCGCGAGGTGCTGCTCGCCGGCGGCCACGAGATCATCGAGGCGGAGAACGGCCAGCAGGCCCTGGTGCGCTGCAGGGAACAGTTGCCCGACCTGATCCTGCTCGACATCCGCATGCCGGTGATGGACGGCTTCACGGCCTGTCAGCTGATCCGCAAGCTCCCGGAGGCCGAAGCGGTGCAGATCCTGATGATCACCGGGCTCGACGACGAGGAGTCGATCACCCGCGCCTTCGATGCCGGCGCCAACGACTACATCAGCAAGCCGGTCAACTTCGCCGTGCTGCGCAAGCGCGTCGATCGCCTGCTGCAGGCCTCCCACAGCGAGCGCCACGTGCGCGAGCTGGCCTACGTCGACGCCCTTACCGGCCTGCCCAACCGCGCCCAGTTCAACGAGCACATCCACCGCATGCTGAACTCCAGCACCCGCGAGGACAGCCCCTTCGCGCTGCTGCTGCTCGACCTCGACGGCTTCAAGCTCGTCAATGACTCGATGGGGCACGAGGCCGGCGACCTGCTGCTGAAGTACTTTGCCGACCGTATCCAGGGCTGCCTGCGCAAGGGCGACATGGTGGCCCGCTTCGGCGGCGACGAGTTCTGCGTGATCCTCGACCGCATCAAGTCACGCGACCTGGTCGAGTCGATCGCCGACAAGATCCACGACCACCTGTCACGGCCCTTCGTGTTCATGAAAAAGGAGATGTTCATCACCACCAGCATCGGCATCGCGATCTACCCGGAGCATGGCGGCGATGTATCGACGCTGCTGCGCAATGCGGACATGGCCATGTACCGCGCCAAGGAACAGGGCAACCAGTACCGCATCTACCAGGAACAGTTCGAGTCGGCCGTCGTGCACCGGATGGAGATGCAGAGCGACCTGCGTGCCGCGCTCGATCGCGACGAACTGCTGGTGCACTTCCAGCCGCAGCAGGACCTGCGCACCGGCGCCATCAGCGGCATGGAAGCCCTGGTACGCTGGAACCATCCACGCAAGGGGATGGTGAGCCCGGTCGAGTTCATCTACCTGGCCGAGGAAACGGGCATGATCATGGAGATCGGCCACTGGGTCCTGTGCCACTGCTGCGAGCAGCTCGCCCGCTGGATCGACGCCGGCTACGAAGCACCACGCATCGCCATCAACCTGTCGGCGCGACAGCTCAAGGACCCCGAGCTGACCCGCATGATCGCCGAAGTGCTCGAAGAGACCGGCGTGCCCGCGGGCCTGCTCGAGTTCGAGATCACCGAGTCGACGATCATGGAGAACCCGGAAGACGTCAACGCCACGTTGCACCAGCTCAAGGACATGGGCTTCCTGCTCGCGATCGACGACTTCGGCACCGGTTACTCGTCGCTGAACTACCTGAAGCGGTTCCCGATCGATTACATCAAGATCGATCGCGTGTTCATCACCGACGTGGTCGACAACCGCATCGACGCCGACATCGTGCGCGCCATCGTCGCCCTGGCGCGGGCCCTGAACCTCAAGGTGATCGCCGAAGGCGTCGAGACCGAGAGCCAGCTGCGCTTTCTCGGCGAACTCGACTGCGACTACGCGCAGGGCTACCTGCTCAGCCGGCCCGCCCCGGCTGCGGCGATGGAGCGGGACTTCATGGAAATCAACCGGGACAGCAAGCTGGTGCCGTTTCCGAGTGCGTGATCCCGGCGGTCAGCCGGATTCCGCCCTCTCCTTTCACGAAGCCCGCTCGAGCCTCCTGGCGGCCGCGTCGCACTGCAGCGGCGTGACCTGCCAGCCCAGGTCGGCCAGCACCCCGAGCAAGACGCGGTCGATCGTCCACCGCCGCTCGCCCGAGCCGCTGTCGCCGTACATCAGCGGCGTCGGGTCCGTCAGCGGAAAGTGCGCGATGTTGCCGGGTTCGAGCAACGGGTACCGGCCGCCGCTGGCCGCGCGAGCGCGCTCGCCGGCGAAGTGGATCCCCGGGTCACGCAGAGCCTCCGCCAGGCGTGGCGATGGGTTGGGGTACGCCGCCACGTCGGTTATGGCGCGGCCGTCGCCGGTTCGGACGAAGGTGTCGAACAGGGCCGGCGTGCCGTCGAGCTCCGGCAGCGCAAAGCTGAAGTCGAACCAGTTGATTGCCGCATTCGGCAGGCCAATGGAACCGATGGCCTCGCCTTCCCAGGGAATGAAGCTCGCGCTCGACATGCCCAGTCCGTGGGCGAGCTCGTGCAGCACGACGTTGACGAAGTCCTTCTCGCCCGGCGCGACGGTCGACTTGTCCGTGAACGACCAGTTGGTGGCGCCGGACAGGAATATGTTGATGTCGTCCTCGCTGCTGCTGCGGCGGGCAGCGAGCGCATCGGCCAGTGCGGCCGGGTACCAGGCATCGCGCACCGGCAGGTGTGGCGCGTTGCGCACCGGCCTCGGCAGCGCGAAGCCGGTGGGACCCCGTTCGAGCCACTGCACGCGCACCCGGATCGGCAGTTCACTGCGAATGCAGTGGCTCCAGAGCCGGCCGGCCAGTTCGACGTCGCGGCGGGCCTGTTCGGGAACGTCGATGAAGCGGAACTGGAAGGTGGTGGCCGCAACCACCGGCGGCTGCAACAGCTGCAGGAGCAGCACGGTCAGGATGATAAGCCGGAGGTGCATGGGCCTGGGCTGCTCGGATTGCGACGGAGCGCCGCATTGTAAACCCGAACCGCAGCGCGGTGCCGGATTCGGGACCCGGGCCATCCACCGGCTACGCCTCCGGTACGGTCGGCGCTCAGTCCGGGTGGTTCGGCTGCGCGCCGGCCGCCACGACCCGGTCCACGTAATCGAGCACCTCGGGATTGAGCCGCTCCCGGTTCGACTCCAGCCACAGGACGCCGAGCGGGTTGGCGCGCCCGTAGTTGAAGCGCAGGCTGTGCTCGAACTCGAAGCGCTCGCCGGCACTCATCTGGTCGGCGTTCAGGATCGCCTCGGTACGGTACTGCCACTCGGCTGCCAGTTCGTAGTGCAGAGCGGCGGCTTCCTCGCGCTGCAGCCCGATGCGCGCTTGCAGCGTGGCGACGAAACCTCCCGGGGGGTCCACCATGCCGAGACCCTGCTGGGCCCGCACGATCAGTCGGTTCAACTCCGGGTGCGTCGCTCGCGTCAGCAGGCGCTCGCGCGCGGCCTGGACGCGGCTGTGGCGTGCCGAGCGGCGGATGTCCTGGCGCGCGTGCCGGACCTGCGCCGCCAGGTAGGCCAGGGTGATCAGTACGGCGGCGGCGCCGAGCAGTTCGCCGCTGGCACCGACCGCCTCCCAGTTCACAGCCGCTTCCGCCGCCCAGGGATCAGGCGGCGTCGCCCTCGGCCTGCGAGTAGTCGACCAGCTTCGACTTGTAGGTCTCCCGCGGCAGACTCTCGTACGGCACCAGGCTGATGTCGGTGGTAACCAGCAGACGCGAGCGGATTTCGTTTTTCAGTCGCTCGGCGAGACCCGCCGGCGCGTGCTCGATCCCGCGGCCGAGCTCGATCGCGACCGGCAGCGGCGGCGCCTGCAGCACGCCCTTCTGACGAGGACGCACCTGCAGCATCCCGGATACGTCAGGCGTGAACTCCTTGAGCAGACTGCGGATCGCCGACGGGAACAGGTTGACCCCGCGTACGATCAGCATGTCGTCGGTACGGCCGATGCAGCGTATCCGCGGCCCGGTGCGCCCGGTGGGATTCTCATTCATGTTGACGACGACGTGGTCGCGACTGCGAAAGCGCAGCAACGGCATCGATTCGCGCTGCAGCGCCGTGTAGACCAGTTCTCCCTGCGCACCGTGCTCCCAGGCGATCGGCTCGCCGCTGCTCGGGTCGATGAGCTCGACGTGCACGAAACCGCGTGCCATGAAGTTCATGCCGTCGCCGTCGTCGTCTTCGGCCCACACCGACAGCGACACGTCGCCGATGCCCATCGACTCGCGGACCTTGCAGCCGAATGCCGCCTCGATCCGGCCACGGATCAGCGGGTCGCCGCCGCCGGGCTCACCGGCGGTGATCATGTTGGTCAGTCCGAGGCTCTCGGTCTCGACACCGTGCTGGTGGCACCAGTCGATCAGGTACAGGCCGTAGGACGGCGTGCAGCTGATTCCGGTCGCTCCGAGCTTCTGGATCGCGGTGACCAGCCGTTCCGTGTTGCCGGTGCCGACCGGGATGACGGTGCAGCCGATCTTGTCGAAGCCGTAGTAGACCGCGCCGGCGACGAACGGCCCGGCGTTGAAGCCCACCGCGACCCGCTGCCCCGGGGCAAAGCCGGCAGCCGTGTATCCGCGCGCGACGTTGGTCGCATACATCTCGAGGTCGGCGCTGGTCAGGCCCAGGTAGCAGGGCACGCCGGTGGTGCCGCTGGTACTGAACACCCGACGGATGCGCTTGGGGTCACAGGCCAGGTGATTGCCGAACGGCGGGTGCTTGGCCTGCGACTCGCGGATCTCGTCCTTCTCGGTGAACGGTACGGCGGCGAGGTCACCGAGCCCGCCGAGGTCCTGCGGCTTGTCGAAGCCGGCTTCACGAAGCTTGCGCTGGTAAAACTCCGAGTTGGCGAACAGGTACTCGACCTGCCGCCGGTAGCTGTCTTCGTCCAGCCGGGCCTGTTGTTCGAGAGACCGGGTTTCTACGTCGCGATCGTAAATCATGGGATACGCCTGTTGATGTGCGGGACCGGAACTCGACCTCAGCTGCGATTCCAGCGCAGCACACTGGTGGCGACCCGTTCGCCGAGGCGTCGCGCGGTATCGAGATCAGCCTGCGGTGGCTGCGCCTCGGGCGGTTCGTCGACGTTCGACTGGGCCATGGCGCCGATCGACGACCCGAGCCGATTGAGGTCGTTGACGCTGCCACCGGAGCTGTTGTTGCCGGGCATCAGGTTCAGGTTGACCCACACCATGCCGTGCTGGGCCGCAAAGGTGACGAACTGCACCAGCACGTTCTGCTTGTCGCCATTCTGCGAGCCGGAGTTGGTGAATCCGGCGGCCAGCTTGTCGACCCACTTCTGTTCCATCCAGCGCTTGGACGACAGCTCCATCACGCGCTTCATGTCGGCTGAGGCCGAGCCCATGTAGGTCGGGCAGCCGAAAATGATCGCGTCGGCTCCGTCCAGGGTCTGCCAGTGTTCGCTGTCCAGGTCGTCGGTGACGGCGGTCGTGTCGATGGACATGCAGTCGACACCGCCGACGCTGGCGGCGCCGTCAGCGACGGCCTGGGCCTGGCGGGCCGTGTGGCCGTAGCCGCTGTGGTAAAGGACGACGACAGACTTGGTCATCAGTGAAGCTCCTGTTCAAGGGTGTCGATCAGCGGTGGAACTGCGTGTTGTTCGGCGTGTGGTCGCCGGCGAGCCAGCGCGCGAGGTCTTCGTGAGCGGTTCGCTTCTTGTCGGCGTTGATGTTATCGACGTCTTCGTGGTCCACGGTCCATTCCATCAACAGGCCGCTCGGGTCGAAGCAGTACAGCGAGTAGCAGTAACCGTGGTTGAGGATGTACATCTGCGGCTCACCGATCCCGGCCGCTTCCAGGCGCGCCTTGATGCCGTCCTGCGTGTCCTGGTCGACCTTCATGGCCAGGTGACGGAAGCCGGACGGCGTCAGTTCAGGCCCGAACTCCTTCTGGTCGTCCGCGTCGGCGAACTGGAAAAACGCCAGGCAGGAGCCGTCGCCGATGTCGAAGAAGCAGTGCATGTAGGTCCGCTCCTTGCCGAACAGATCGGTCTTCTCCGCCCAGGTCGCCACCAGCCGGTAGCCGATGATGTTCTCGTAGAAGTGCCGCACCGCTTCCATGTCGGTGGTGACGTAAGCGTTGTGATGCAAGCTGCTGTTGATCTGCGGTACTGCGCCCATCGTGCGCCCTCCTTCGCTGCTCATCAGAACCATTTCATGAATTCCAGGCCATAGCGGCGCGGCAGCGCCGGCCATAGAAAATTCAGACCCGGACCGGGACCCGGCGAGAACTCGGTGTTGTACGCCTCGTCGCCCGCGTTCTTGGACCAGAACATCAGCGACCAGTTGCCCTCGGCCTCGAAGCCGGTACGGACGTCGACGAGATCAACCGGGCTGCGTACCGAGATGTTGCCCGGATCCCACCAGGTGTCGCCGATGCGCTGGTAGTCGACGCGGGCGATGAACTCGACGTTGTCGCCGAGGCCGAAGTCGCCGACCGGCTGGCGGAACTGACCTCCAAGGTTCAGCGTGTACTCCGATACCAGCGGCGCCTGGTTGCCGACGTCGGTCGGGTTGGCCGACTGCTTGATTTCGCTGTCCGTGTAGCCGAAGCCGTAATTGACGGACAGGGACTCGCTCAGGCTGGCACTGCCTTCGATCTCGATACCCATGTAGTCCGTTTCCTCGATGCTGCCGAGGTTCTGGGTGCTGGTGCCGGGATCGAAGAAGAAGAAATACGCGCCCTCGAAATTGGTGTAGTACGCGGAAACGGACAGGTTGGCCATACCGTTCGCGAACACGAACTTGCCGCCCACTTCGAAGGTATCGGCGGTCTGCTCGTCGAAGATGTCCTGCACGCCCGGATTCGGTACCGCGCCGCCGACGCCGGTCTGGTTGAAACCGCCGCTGCGGAAGCCGCGGCTGTAGCCGCCGTAGAGGGTCGTGCCGTCGGTGGGCTGGTAGCGCAGCGTCAGCTTGGGCTGCAGGTCGTCCCAGGTCTCCTTGCGCGACTCGCCGAACACCAGGCCCAGCCCGGTCGGGTCGTAGATCGCTTCGGTCAGGGTGGTGTTTTCGCGCTCGTCTTCGTCATAGCGCAGCGACAGCGACGCTTCCAGGGTGTCGCTGAGGTCGTAGGACAGCTCGCCGAATACGGCCCAGGCTACGTTGTCCTGTGCGTCGGCGAGCAGGCCCAGCTGCGGACTCGGGTCGGTCGGATCGACGAACACCGAGACCCGTCCTTCGCGGCGCACCGGAAACACGCCGTTGCCGCGGTCGATCTGGTTGCCGGTGGAGATGTAGCGGTCGGTCCAGATGCCGTAGGCGCCGACGATCCAGCGCAGGGCCTTGTCCGCCGGGGACACGAAGCGTACTTCCTGGCTCCAGGACTCGACCTCGAGGAACTGCGTCTGGCTGAGATCCACGAACTCGTCGCCGGTGAGGTCGCGGATGAACGTGAGGCCGAAACCCGGGAAATTGAACAGCGACTCTGCACGCGGCACGAAGTTGAACTGGTCACCGGTCAGCAGCTCGTTCAGATCGTCGTAGGCGGTAATCGCGGTCAGCGTGCCGGCGTCGGTCTCGTAGTCGGCCTTGAAGCTGAAGCTGGTGAATTCGCGTTCGTTCAGGCCGGGGTTGTTGACGCGCACGTCGAGGCTGGTGTCGTCCGCCTCGGCCGCAATCCGGAAATACAGGGCCTGGGTCTCGAGCTTCGAGTAGGACAGGCGCAGGTCCGTCGACAGCCGGTCGTTGACGTCCCACATCAGGCGACCGCGTACCGAGGAGTCCTTGTAAGGATCCGCTTCCTCGCCGAGAAACGTGTTCGGAATCCATCCGTCCGTGTCCTTGTAGGAGCCGGACAGGCGGAAGCGCAGGTCGCCGGAGTCACCGAGCGGACCGCTCACCGCGCCGCGTACCGTGTAGCCCGGCCCGTCGTCGTAGCCGAATTCGGCACGGCCCTCGAGCTCGTCGCTCGGCTCCTTGGTGGTGATCGTGATCGCCCCGCCAATGGCGTTGCGTCCATACAGGGCGCCCTGCGGGCCACGCAGCACCTCGACCTGCTCGATATCGAACAGCTGCTGGTTGAACTGCGCCGGGTTGGACATCAGCACGCCGTCGACGAGCACCGCGGCCGACAGCTCGCTGTTGCGCGCCTGTGAGACGCCACGGATGCTGATGAACGAGTTGCCGGCATTCTGGGTCTGCACCAGCGTGACGTTCGGCGTCAGGCCGATGAAGTCCTGCGGCGTCTCGATGCCGGCGGAACGCAGTTCGGTTTCCGTAAACGCCTTGACCGAGACCGGTGCTTCTTGCAGCGACTCGTCGCGTTTTCGGGCCGTGACCACGACTTCCTCGAGCTGGGCGAGAACAGGCAGCGGCACCCAGACTGCGGTGGCGACGGCGGCGGAGATTACCCTCTGGCGAATTTTCATCATTAGACTCTCGGTGGCTTTACACGGAGGTCCGAGACGCTACATACTTCGATATACGAAATCAACTTCGATATGCGAAAATCTTTGTTGAGATTTATACGGTTTTTGCATTAAAAACTACGATTTTATTCCCCCATCGGAGCGCACCGACATGTCTGACCCAGCCCCGGCCACGACCCGAATCTGCGGATACGACGCCGACACCATCGTCGTTCGAGGCCGCAACCTCGTTACGGAACTGATGGGCCGAGCATCTTTCACCGAGATGTTCTTCCTGCAAGCTCTCGGCCGCTTGCCCGACGACAGCCAGCAGACCCTGCTCAATGCCGTCATGGTCACGATCATGGAGCACGGACTGGTGCCGTCGGCGATCGTCTCGCGCCTCACACACTACGGGGCGCCAGAGTCCTATCAGGGCGCGATCGCAGCAGGCCTGCTCGGCGTCGGCGACCGCTACGCCGGCACAGCCAGCGAGTGCGGCGCCTTGCTCGAGCGCCTCGCCGCTGCTGCGGATCCGGACGCGGAAGCCGAAGCGGTGGTACGCGAGTACCGGCAGGTCCGCCGCCCCCTGCCCGGGTTTGGCCACCCGATCCACCGTGACGGCGATCCGCGCGTCGCCCGCCTGATCGAGATCACCGAGGCCGCGGGCACCGAGGGTCGCTACCTGCGCGCCATGGCGGCACTGGAGACGGCCCTCGCCACGGTGCTCGGCAGGCAGCTCGTCACCAACATCAGCGCCGCGCTCGCTGCCGCGATGGCCGAAGCCGGGATTCCGTCGACGATGATGCGCGGCGTCGTACTCACGGCGCGCTGCGCAGGCCTCGTGGGGCACATCCAGGAAGAACAGACCGCATCGATCGCCCACGCGATGTGGGACGGGGCGAAAGACGCCGTGACATATGACGACTGATACCGTCGCGCAGGGCGGCAGAATCGAGATCGTCGCCGCCGACGGGACGCCGATCGTCGCGACGGTGCGCGGTGCGGGATCGCCGCTGCTGTTCCTGCACGGCTGGTCGCTGAACCGGTCGAGCTTCCTGAAGCAGATCGACGAGCTGTCGGAACGGTTCCGCTGCATCGCCTTCGACCGGCGGGGTTTCGGGGAATCGCCGATGCCGCCGAACCTCGATGCCGAGCTGGCCGACATCGACGCCGCCGTCGACCAGCTTGCCGGCGGGCCGGTGCACCTGCTGGGTGTCTCCCAGGGCGGGCGCCTGGCCCTGCGCTACGCGGTGACGCGACCGGAACGCCTGCGCTCCCTGATCGTACAGGGCGCACCGATCGACGGCTTCGTGGCCGACGCAACGGACGACGAGGCGGTACCGTACGCGCGCATGACGGAGCTCGCACGCCACGGTGAACTCGAAGCGATGCGACGCCTGTGGCTGGCCCACCCGATGATGGCCGCCGGCATGAGCCCGGCGGATCGCGAGCGGCTCGCAGGCATCGTCGCGGACTACAGCGGCGCCGACCTGTTGGCCGGCGCCGTCGGCGGATCGCCTTTCCCGGTCGACGTCCTGGACGCACTGACCAGGCTGCAACTGCCGGCCCTGATCATCACCGGGGCCCTGGACACCCGGGAGCGCCGGGCGCATGCCGGCGAGCTGGCGCAAAGGATCCCCGGGGCAGAGCACGCGATCATCGCGGGCGCCGGACACATGTGCACACTGTCCCATGCGCCCCGCTTCAACACCCTGGTGCGCGACTTCTGCATCGATGTGGACGCCGGCAGGGTCAGCTCGCAGCGATGATCGAGTTGGCGATCGCCGGGTAGCGCTGCAGCTCGATTTCGATCGCCTTGCCGGCCCGCTGCAGGATCGGCAGTCGACTTTCCAGCATCTCCCCCATCTCGACGCGTGACGTTGCCGTCGAGCAGTTGATCGACGCGATCACCGCACCCGTCGGAGCGAGGATCGGGACGGCGACGGATACGATGCCGTAGTCGAGTTCGTCCTGGATCATCGCGTAGCCGTTCTTGCGGCAGCGCCTGATTATCGTTTTCAGCTTGGTCGGCGATACGACCGTCTTTTCGGTGAAACGCTCGAAGCGCGTCCTGTTCAGGTAGGCATCGAGTTCGGCGTCACCGAGATGGGCGAGCAGGATGCGGCCGAGCGAGGTCGGGTATGCCGGAAAGCGGGTGCCGATCCCCGCGGCGAGGCGCACCATGCGATTGGTGGAGACGTGCACCAGGTAGAGGATGTCGCTGCCGGACAGCACGGCGAGCGAGGAGCTGTCGCCGGTACGATCACGCACGTCCTGCAGGTGCGGACGGATGACCGTCTCGATGTTCATCGATTCGAGGTAGGCGGAGGTGAACGCCATGACCTCAGGGGTGAGCATGAAGGACTTGCCGTCGCGGCCGACGTAACCGAGGGCACTGAGCGTGTTCAGGCAGCGGCGCGCCACCGCCGGACTGAGCCTGGTCACGGCGGCGACCTCGCTCAGCGTCATGACCGGGTGCTCCCGCGAGAAGGCCCGCAGTACGCTCAGACCCCGCTCCAGAGTGGTCAGGTACTCGCCGTCTTTCTTCTCCGGCGCGGGCGGCAGCGGGTTCACTCGCGTCAACCGAGCTCTGCGCGCAGCTCCCGGGCCGCCTGCACCATGTTCTGGAGCTTGGCGAATGCGGCGTCCCGGCTCAGGTACTTCATACCGCAGTCCGGGGCCAGCACGATACGACGCGCGTCCACGTGGGGTAGCGCGCGGCGCACGCGGTCCTTGATGGTCGCGACCGACTCGACGGCATTGCTGGACAGGTCGATGACCCCGAGCAGGATGGTCTTGTCAGGCAGGGCATCGAGCACCGAACAATCGAGCTGCGACTGCGCCGTTTCGATGGAAATCTCGTTGCAGCAGGAATGGGCCAGCTCGGGCAGGAACGAGTAGCCTTCCGGGCGTTCGTGAATCAGCGCCGCGTAGCCGAAGCAGATGTGCACGCAGGTGGTGCCGTCGACGCCTTCGAGCGCGCGGTTCAGCACCTCGACGCCGAACTCGCGCGCCTTCTCGGGACGCGCCTGCATGTAGGGTTCATCGATCTGCACGACGTCGGCGCCGGCCGCGAACAGGTCGCGGATCTCCTCGTTGACCGCGTCGGCGTAGGCCAGCGCGGCTTCCCGATCGCTGGCGTAGAAATCGTTCTGCGCCTGCTGACCCATCGTGAACGGTCCCGGCACCGTGATCTTCACCTGTCGGCCGGTCTGCGCCTTCATGAAGCGGAGCTCCTCGACGCTGACCGGGCGCGTACGCCGCAAGGGCCCGACGATACGCGGCACGAAGACCTTTTCGCCGCTGCGATCGAGTGCCTCGCCGGGATTGTCCAGGTCGAGGCCGTCAAGGGCCGTCGCGAAATGATTGGAGTAGCTCTCGCGGCAGACCTCCCCGTCCGTGACGATGTCCAGGCCGGCCCGCTCCTGGTCCTGGATCGCGATCCGGGTCGCGTCGCGCTGCGCTTCCAGCAGGTGGTCGGGTTCGATGCGCCAGAGTTCCCGCGCGCGGGTGCGCGGCGGGAAGCGCTTCGACAGGCTCGCGCGGTCGATGAGCCAGTCCGGCTGCGGGTAACTGCCGACCAGGGTGCAGGGAAACAGGGGAAGATCGGGCATGACTTTTCCTATCCGGGCTTAAGCAACGCCGGGGTGGCGAAACGCCAGGCAGTTTACCAGCATCACCGGCGTCGCGCGGCGTCCCGGCGTGCGGGCATCAGCGCCGCGCCGCCGTGTTCCGTTCGCTGATCTGCTGGTTCAGGGTCCAGAAGTCGTAGATGATGCCAACCAGGAACAGGCCGCCGGTGAACAGGTACAGGATGCCCGTCAGCCACTTGCGCTGGTAGAAGCGGTGCACGCCGAATACGCCGAGGAAGGTCAGCAGGATCCAGGCCAGGTTGTAGTCGATGGGCCCCTCGATGAAGCGGCGATCCGCATCGCGGTCCATGCCTGGAATCAGGAACAGGTCGATGATCCAGCCGATGAACAGCAGGCCGAGCGTGAAGAAATAGATCGTGCCGGAAACCGGCCGCCCGAAATAGAAGCGGTGGGCACCCAGGAAGCCGAAGATCCACAGGATGTAGCCGATCAGCTTGCTGTGGGTGTTGCTGCTTTCCATCGTCGTCCCTCCCTAGAAGTTGGTTCCATTGACCTTGAACGAGAACCCGAGCGCCGCCCCCCAGCAGCCGCTCTCCTGGCGCAGGTCCTCTTCGACCAGCGGGCGGGCCGCCAGCCAGTCAGAATCCAGATCGATGCAAATGGTCTTGTCCTGCATCGACAGGCCGGTGACCGGAACCTTCTGCCGCACCCGCGCGCGGTTGAACAGGCAGGCCAGTCGCAGCACCAACACCAGCGCCCAGTCCGGCTCGAAGCGGTAGGCCAGCTCCGGCAGGCGCAGCTTGCGCCGGTGATTCAGCACCAGAAAGCTCAGCATCTTCTGCTCGCGACGGGAAAATCCCGGCATGTCGGCATTCTCGAGCAGGTACGCACCATGCTTGTGATAGCCGGAGTGGGACAGGCTCAGTCCGAGTTCGTGCAGGCGCGCGGCAGCAACGATTACCTGCTCGGCGAACTCCCGCTCCACCTGCAGCGCGTCGACGAGCATCGGCAGCAGCTGCACCGCGAGACGCTCGACGCGCCCGGCCTGGCGGCGGTCGATGCGAAACTGCCGGGTCAGGTAATCGAGGGTCTTGCGGCGCGTATCCTCGTATTCCGCTGCCGAAGCGAGTTCGTACAGCACGCCTTCCTTCAGCGCGTAGTCTGACACGTGCATCTCGTCGATCTCGAGCTCGAGGAAAGCGGCGTGCAGGATGGCCAGCCCCCCCGGGAACACCGGCAGGCGGTCGGAACTGACCGCGCCCAGGGCCTGGCGGTCGCCGCCGCGCAGGGCCTCGGCGACCCGCTCGATGCCGTCGAGCGTGATGACGTGCCCGCTCGGGTGAATCCTGTCGATGACTTCCTGGACGTTGCGGATCGTGCCGCTGGAGCCCAGCGCCTCGTCCCACTCGTCGCGCCCGTAGGTGCCGACCAGCGCACGCAGCTCCGTACGCGCCACCCGCAGCGCCTTGTGGTAGGCGCGCGCACTGACCTTGCCATCGGGGAAGAACCGTTCGCTGTAACTGACGCAGCCCATGAACAGGCTGTCGACCTGCTTGGCCCGCTTGCGGCCGACGATGAGCTCCGTCGAGCCGCCGCCGATGTCGATCACCAGGCGGCGCAGCTGTCGTGCCGCGACCGCTCGAACCACGCCGAGAAAGATCAGCCGGCCTTCTTCGTGCCCGCTGATGATGTCGATCGGTACCCCGACGATCGCTTCCGCCTGCTCGAGGAAGTCGTCGGAGTCCTTGGCCGCGCGCAGGGTATTGGTGCCGACGACCCGCACCCGCGACGGGTGAAACTCGCGCAGCAGCTGCGCGAAAACCTGCAGGCTTTCGAGGGCACGGGCCTTGACCGGCGCGCTGATGAGCCCGTCGGGGCCGAGGCCCTCGGCGAGGCGCACCATGTCCTTGCGCCGGTCTACCGTGATGATGCGTCCGTCTTCGACGCGCGCGACGAGCAGGTGAAAGCTGTTGGAGCCGAGATCGAGCACCGCGCACAGCGGTGAGCGCGTCAGCGGTCTGTTCATCGTCGACAGCCGGTCCTGTTCATGATTCTGCCATAATGCGCGGGTAGCAAAGGACCCCACCGAGACCACCCGCGGGGCGCGCAGGATAGCACGCAGCCGCCGATCAACGAGCCGGGAGCGAGAATTTTGGGAAAACGCAAGGCCGTGGCGCCCACCGTCGCCAAGGAACTGAGCTGGCTGTCGTTCAACGCCCGCGTCCTGCAGGAGGCCGAGGACCCGCAGGTGCCGCTGATCGAGCGCGTGCGGTTTCTGGCATCTTCTCCAACAACCAGGACGAGTTCTTCCGCGTGCGTTTCGCCGACGTCCGGCGCCTGGCCGCCTTCTCGACCGGCAAGGACAAGCAGGCCTACAACACCCTGCTCGACGAGATCCGCAGCCAGGCCATGGCTCTGCAGAACCGCTTCGACGCCACCTACGAGATCATCCTGCGCGAGCTGCGCAGCCACGGCGTGTACATGGTCAACGAGGACCAGCTGCTGCCCCACCAGCTCGAGTACGTGCGCGACTACTTCTTCCAGCACGTACTGCCGGACCTGGCGCCGATCATCGTCTCCGACACGATGCCCGACCCCCAGCTCGACGACGCATCGATCTATCTCGCGACCAAGCTGGAGCTCGAGGACGACTCGATCCGCTACGCCATCCTGAACGTCCCGACCGACCAACTGCCGCGCTTCATCGTCATACCGCCGCCCCTGAACCGCAGGCGCCAGGTCATCATCGTGCTCGAGAACATCATCCGCGCCTGCCTGACGGAGACCTTCCGCGGCACGCTGGCGATACGCCGCGCCAGCGCGTATACCTTCAAGCTCAGTCGCGACGCCGAGCTCGAATTCGGCGAGGGCATTACCCAGAGCCTGGTCGATCGCATCGAGTCCAGCCTGAAGCGGCGTCGCCACCTGGCCGACCCGGTCCGCTTCGTCTACGACCGCGAAATGCCGCAGGACGTCGTCGAACTGCTGGTCCGGCGGATGCGTCTGGGCAGCTACGACAGCATCATTCCCGGCGACCGCTACCACAACTCGAAGGACTTCATGGCCTTTCCGAACCTCGGTCCGAGGTCACTGGAGTACAAGCCGCTGCCGCCGATGGAGGTGCCGCGGCTCGAGCGTTGTCCGATCCTGTTCGACGCGATTCGCGAGCGCGACGTGCTGCTCAATTACCCGTACCACTCCTTCGGATACATCGAGAGCCTGCTGTCGGCGGCGGCGATCGACCCGGCCGTCAGCGCGATCAAGATCTCCCTGTACCGCGTGGCGAAGAACTCCCACATCGGCCGTGCGCTGATGAACGCGGCGCGCAACGGCAAGCAGGTCACCGCGATCGTCGAGCTGCAGGCGCGCTTCGACGAGGCCTCGAACATCGACTGGGCGCAGCGCCTGACCGAGGCCGGCGTACAGGTGATCTTCGGCGTGCCCGGCCTCAAGGTGCACTCGAAGCTGATCCTGATCACCCGCCAGGAATCCGGCCAGCCGCGCCACTACGCGCACATCGGCACCGGCAACTTCAACGAGAAGACGGCGCGCGTCTACACCGATCACAGCCTGCTGACCTACAACCAGGAGATCTGCCAGGAGGTCGCGCAGGTTTTCGACTTCATCATGCACACCTACCGACGCCACAAGTTCCGTCACCTGGCCATGTCGCCGCACACCAATCGCTCGACGCTGATGCGCCTGATTCACACGGAGACCGGCAACGCCAGATCCGGGCGCGCCGCCGAGATCCTGATCAAGTGCAACAACCTGGTCGACCACGACCTGATCGAACAGCTCTACGATGCGAGCCGCGCCGGGGTGAAAATCCGCATCATCGTGCGCGGCATGTGCAGCCTGGTTCCGGGCGTGCCGGGCTTCAGTGACAACATCGAGGCGATCTCCATCGTCGACCGCTTCCTCGAGCACAGCCGCATCTACATCTTCCGCAACGGCGGAGAACCGCGCTACCTGCTGTCCTCCGCCGACCTGATGACCCGCAACCTGGACTACCGGGTCGAGGTCAGCTGTCCGGTGTACGACCCGTTCTGCCAGCGCCAGCTCAAGGACCTGTTCGAGCTGCAGTGGCGCGACAACGTCAAGGCGCGCATCATCGAAGGCGACCAGCAGCAGAACCGCTACCGCGACCGCGGCAACCGGCGACGCAACCGCAGCCAGGAAGCGCTGTACCGCTTCTACAAGCGACAGCTGCAGCGGGATCTCGCGGATCGTTAATTTGCCGCATGGGCGTTGAGCAGCGCCCCGAGCCGCCCGATAATCGTGGGTTTGACGCGCGACGCGGCAGGAACGCGATGTCTTCGGTCGAATTGCTGTCCCCGGCGGGGACCTTCAGAAACATGCAGTACGCCTTCGCCTACGGCGCGGATGCCGTCTATGCCGGACAGCCGCGCTACAGCCTGCGGGTCCGTAACAACGACTTCAACAGACTGGACAACCTGGCCCGGGGCATCGACTACGCGCACAGCCTCGGCAAGCAGTTCTTCCTGGCCAGCAACGTCTCTCCCCACAACGACAAGGTACGCAGCTACCTGCGCGACCTCGAACCGGTGATCGAAGCCGGGCCGGACGCCCTGATCATGGCCGACCCCGGCCTGATCATGATGGTCCGCGAGCGCTGGCCCGACATGCCGATCCACCTGTCGGTCCAGGCCAACGCGGTCAACTACGCGACGGTGCGCTTCTGGCAGCAGATCGGACTGACCCGGGTCATCCTGTCGCGCGAACTGTCTCTCGAAGAGGTCGAGGAAATCCGCCAGCAGTGCCCCGACATCGAACTCGAGGTCTTCGTGCACGGTTCCCTGTGCATCGCCTACTCCGGCCGCTGCCTGCTGTCCGGCTACATGAACCATCGCGATTCGAACCAGGGCGCCTGCACCAACACCTGCCGCTGGAAGTACCAGGCGCACGAAGCCCGGGAAACGGAGTCCGGCGACGTGGTAGCCATCCAGGAGCCCGATGCGCAGCCGGTCATGCTGCTGCAGGAACAGAACCGTCCCGGCGAGTACATGCCGGCCTTCGAGGACGAGCACGGCACCTACATCATGAACTCACGGGACCTGCGCGCGGTACAGCACGTCGCGCGCCTGGTGAGCATCGGCGTCAACTGCCTGAAGATCGAGGGGCGCACCAAGTCGCACTACTACACCGCACGCACGGCGCAGGTGTACCGCCGTGCCATAGACGACGCACTGGGCGGCGCCGATTTCGACATGGACCTGATGGACGAGCTCGAGAAGCTCGCCAGCCGCGGCTATACGGAAGGGTTTTTCCGGCGCCATCCGCCCGGCGAGTTCCAGAACTACGAACAGGGCGCATCGCGCGGCGAGCGCCAGCAGTTCGTCGGCGAGATCGACGGTCTCGACGGCGATCGCCTGCAGATCGAGGTCAAGAACCGTTT
>CAZOUC010000012.1:0-2873 GCA_964582825.1 uncultured Enterobacteriaceae bacterium
AGGGCGTCATCGAAGGCGATTCGCAGCGCCAGATCCGCGGCCAGCTGCGCCAGCGCGAGCTGCGCCCGGTGCGCGTCGAACCGGTCAGTGGCGGTGGCCTGTCACTGAAAGCCGGTCGTGGTCTGTTCGCGGGTCTGCTGCGGCGTGGCATCGGCGGCCGGGACCTCGCACTGCTGACCCGCCAGCTGGCGACCCTGGTCGAGTCGGGCATGCCGCTGGCCAACGCCCTGCAGGCGGCCGCCGCGCAGAGCCGCAAATCCCGCGTCGAGAGTATCCTGCTGCAGGTGCGCTCGCGTGTCACCGAGGGCCACACGCTGGCCTACGGATTCGGCGATTTCCCCGGGGTCTTCGACGAGATGTATCGGGCGATGGTGCGCGCCGGCGAGAATGCCGGATTTCTCGGTCCGGTGCTGATCCGCCTCGCCGACCACGCCGAGAATCGCCAGTTCGCGCAGCAGAAGCTCAAGGCCGCGATGGTCTACCCGTTGATTCTCGTCGCCGTGGCGGTGCTGGTCATCGCGGCGCTGATGACGTTCGTCGTGCCGGAGCTGATCCGCATTTTTGCGACATCAAAGGTCGAGCTGCCCCTGCTGACCCGGCTGCTGATCGCCGGCAGCGACTTCCTCGGCAGCTACGGGCTGTACCTGCTGCTGGCACTGGTCGCGGCTTTCGTCGGGTTCCGCCTGTCGCTGCGCCGCGAGGCGGTACGCCGCCGCTGGCACCGCCTGCTGCTGCGCCTGCCGGTCGTCGGCGAACTGGTCCGCGGCCTGGAAACCGCGCGCTATTGCAGTACCCTGAGTATCCTGGTCGGGTCCGGCGTGCCGCTCCTGCAGGCCCTGTCGATCGCCAGCGAGGTGCTCGACAACCGCGTGCTGCGGGACGCCTCCGAGGTGGCGCGACAGCGCGTCGAGGAAGGCGGCAGCCTGCACCGGGCCCTGGACGATACCGGTGTGTTCCCGCCGATCGCGGTGCACCTGATCGCCAGCGGCGAGGCGAGCGGTGAACTCGAAGCGATGCTGATGCGCGCCGCGGTCAACCAGGAGCGCGACTCGGAAATGACCCTGGCGAGCCTGATGAGCATTTTCGAGCCGCTGCTGGTCGTACTGATGGGCGGCTTCGTGCTGCTCGTGGTGCTGGCAGTGCTGATGCCAATCTTCAACCTGAATACCCTGGTGAGTACCTGATGAAACATGACAAGACCGCACGTCGGCAGCACGGTTTCAGCCTGCTGGAAATCCTGGTGGTGCTGGTGATACTCGGCATCCTCGTCAGCCTGGTGGCACCGACGGTGCTGAACCGGGTCGACGACGCGCGCCTGCAGAAAGTCGATGCGGACATCAACGCGATCGAGACGGCCTTGTCGATCTACAAGGTCGACAACTTCCGTTACCCGTCCACGGAGCAGGGGCTCGAGGCCCTGGTGCGCAGGCCTGAACTGGACCCCGTGCCACCCAACTGGAAGCAGGGCGGCTACCTGCAGGAACTGCCGATCGACCCCTGGGGCAACCCTTACCGGTACCTGTACCCGGGACCGCGGGCAGAACAGGCCGGTCAGGACCGGCCCGACATCTTCACGCTGGGCGCCGACGGGCTCGAGGGCGGCGAAGGGCAGGACGGCGACATCGGCAACTGGAGCCCGGTGCTCGAAGACGCCTGAGGCAGCTGGTTTGACGACCCTGCCGCAACGACGATCGCGCGGCTTCACGCTGCTCGAGCTGCTCGTCGTCCTGTTCGTGATGGCGATGCTGATCGGCCTGGCGAGCGTCAGCATCGGCCGCGGCGACGGCGGTCTGCGCGTCGAGTCCGAGCGACTGCTCGGCGTCGCCGAACTCGCCCTCGAAGAGGCCGTGCTGCGGGACCGGCCGCTGGGCCTGCGTGTGGTACGGCTCAACGGGATGGAAGCCCGCTACCTGTACCACTGGCTGATCTGGGACGGCCGCGACTGGCTGCCGTTCGCCGAGCAACCCTACGAACCGCACCTGCTGCCGCCGGAACTGGAGCTGCGCCTGCTGGTCGACGACCTGCTGGTCGAGCTGCCGAGCCAGACCGGGCTGCAGCCCCCGCTCGGCGCCGTGCCGCAGCTGGTGTTCGGCAGCAGCGGCGAGGTCGGCCAGTTCCGGCTCGAACTGCAGCAGGGCTTCGAACCGCCGACGCGGGTCATCGAGTCTGCCGGGCTCACCGACCTGCGCCTGGACACGGTCGATGCCTGAGCGGCGCCCGCGCGGCTTCACGCTGGTCGAAGTGCTGGTCGCCCTCGGCGTGCTGGCCCTGGCCCTGCCCGCGCTGCTGCTGGTGTTGCGCGAGCGAGCCACCGCGGTCGCCGACCTGCGCGATCGCACCTACGCCCAGTACGTCGCGGCGAACGTCGTCAGCGACATGCGCCTGGCGCGACGCGACGGCCGCAACGCCGACTGGGAGCCCGAGGGTGTGGCGGAGCTCGCCGAGCGGCGCTGGCGCTGGCGCGTCGAGTACGAGCAGACCACGCTGCCCGGTTTCTACCGGGTCGACGTGCGCGTTGGCGTGGACGGCAGCGAGGCGACCCTGCACACGCTGACGGCCTACCTGCGTCAGCCGCCCGGCGGCGCCGGAGCGCTCGGCCTGTGATCTCCGGGCGCCCGGCCGGCTTCACCCTGATCGAGATGCTGGTCGCTCTGGCGATCACCGCGGTCGTGGCCGTGATGGCGTACGGCGGCCTGCGCAGTGCACTGGAGGCGCGTGACGTGCTGCAGGCCCAGGAACGCCGGCTGAGCCAGGTCCAGATCCTGTTCCAACTGCTCAGTCGCGACCTGCGTCACCTCCAGCCACGCCCGGTCACCAACGAGTTTGAAGAATTCGAGCCTGCGCTGCGCAGTGAATTCGGCGTGCCGGAGCGG
>CAZOUC010000012.1:2883-16688 GCA_964582825.1 uncultured Enterobacteriaceae bacterium
GGCTGCGCCTGACCCGCAACGGCTGGCAGAACTTTGCCGACGCGCCGCGCAGTACGCTGCAGCGCGTCGTCTGGCGGGTCGAGGACGACCGCCTGCTGCGCGGCTACTGGCCGGTGCTCGACCGCAGCGGCGAACTGCCGCTGATCGAACGGACCGTGATCGACGAGGTGCTGGACCTGCGTTTGCGATTTCTCGACCTCGGCAGTGGAGCGCCGCGCTGGCTCGATGCCTGGCCGCCGCAGGACCGGGGATTGGACGAGCTGCCGGCGGCCGTCGAGGTCACGCTCGAACTGGAGGGCACGGGGCGCCTGCAGCGCGTGTTCCTGCCCCTGTCGCCGTGATGCGGGCCACCGTCGGGCGTTCGACCCGACACCAGCGCGGCGTGGTGCTGGTGATCGCGCTGCTCGTGCTCGGTGTCGTCGCCGGCCTGGCGACCATGCTCGGCAACGAGTTCATGCTGTCGCTGCGCCGCAGCGAGAACCAGCTGCGCAGCGAACAGGCCTGGCAGTACCTGCTGGCCGCCGAGGAACTCGCGGCGCTGCTGCTCGAGAACGACCGGGACCTCGAACGCGACCACCTCGGCGAGATCTGGGCCCAGGACATGCCGCCGTACGCGATCGACGGCGGCTGGCTGCGCGGCCGGATCGAGGACCTGCAGGGCCGCTTCAACGTCAACTCCCTGCGGCGCAGCCTGCCCGAGCAGGGCCTGCCGCCACCGGTGCCGGCGAGCGAGAACGAAAAGCGTTTCGTGCGCCTGTTGCAGTTCGCCGGCGGCGAGGCCGTGGACCTGGCCCGCGCCCAGGCGCTGACCGAAGCGATCATCGACTGGATCGACACGGACCGCGAAGAAACCGGCTTCGGCGGTGCCGAAGACGGCTTCTACGGCAGCCGGGAGCCGGGTTTCCGGCCCGCCAACCAGCCGCTGCGCAGCCTGTCGGAGCTGCGCCTGCTGCCGGACATGGAGCCCGACCTGTACCGGCTGCTGCGCACTCAGCTGTCGATCTGGCCCGACAACGGCGCGCCGATCAACGTCAATACGGCGGGCCCGGCCCTGCTGGCGGCACTCGCCGCGGCCCCGCCGGGGGCCCTCGGAGAGGTCGACGTCCAGGCCCTGCTCGAGGCGCGCGGAGACGCCGAGGGGCTGGTCGAACCGGATCCGTCCAAGGGCTTCGAGAACATCGATGCCTTCGTCGGCGACCCCGCCTGGCCCGAGCCGCCGCCGCCGGACAATCTCGCCGTCGCCAGTAACTGGTTCCTGCTGACCACCGAAGTGGAGTACCAGGGCCTGTACTGGCAGATGGAGTCGGTGCTCGAGCGCGTCGAAGGCCAGGTGAGGGTCCGGGCGCGCGCCCTGGGTGGGCTATAATCCGCGCCTTTGCCGCGAGCGCTACGCTACCGATGTCCGACAGCCGCCTCATCGCCCGTCTCCTGGACGACGACCGACTGCAGTGGTGGGTCGACGGTACGCTGCGGCTCGGTGACCTGCCGGGCCTCGCCGAAGCGTGTCGCGAGGCCGGTGGCGTGGAGCCGATCCTGCTGCTGCCGCCGAGCGTGGTGACCCTGCACCGGGTCGAGCTGGACGCCCGCGAACGGCGCTACGCGCGGCGCACGGTGCCGTTCCGCCTCGAGGAGCATCTGCTGCAGGACGTCGACGAACTGCACTTCGCCCTGGGCACCCTGCGCGATGGCGCGGTCACCGTTGCCGTCGTGGATCGTGCCTGGTTCGAACAGCTGCTGCTGCGCTGCAGTGAAGCGGGTCTGGTCGTGCGGATCTGTGCGCCGACCCAGGCCGTGCTGAGCGCCGCCGGACTGCGTGCCTGGAGTGACGGGCATTGCCTGGTCCTGCGCAGGGACGACAGCGCCGTCCCGCAGGTGGTCGATGGTGACCTTTTGCCCCTCGCCCTGCAGGACCTCGCTGAGGGAACGCTGCAGTGCGACGTCGAGCCCGGTAGCGACGTTGCGGCGCTGCGCTCCGCCGCGGCGGCCCAGGGCATCGAGCTCGAGCTGGTCGAGTACAGCCTGCTGGAGCGCGCTGCCCGTCTCGAAGCGCCGTTCCTGCTCAACTTCCGCCAGGGTGAATTCGCGCCGCGCATCGACTGGCGGCGGCACTGGCTGCGCTGGCGTGTCGCCGCAGCCGCGGCTCTCGCCGCCATCGTGCTGCACACCGGAGCAGCCTGGGCGGAGTACGCCCAGGCACGCCGCCTCGATCGCGAGCTGCGGGCCGAGCAGGTTGCCGTGTTCCGGGAGCTGTACCCGCAGGGCGTGGTGTCCGACGCGCCGTACCAGCTGCGTGTGAAACTGCGTGAACTCGAAGGGGAGGCGCGCGGCAGCGGTTTCCTGCAGACCTTCTACCCGATCGGCGAGGTGCTCGCGGCGCAGCCCGAGCTGAGCGTGAACTCGGTGCGCTACGTCGGCAACTCCGGCCAGCTGGTGCTCGACCTGACCATGCCGAGCAACCAGGCTTTCGACCGCCTGCGCGACCAGCTGCAGGCGGCCGGTGTCGATGTCCAGCTGCAGAGCAGCAGTGCCAGCGGCGGCGTGGTGCGCCAGCGCCTGAGGATTCCCTGATGCGGTCCCTCCTCCAGCGCTTTCTGGACCTGCCGGCGCGTCAGCAGCTGCTGTTGCTCGCCGCGGTGCTGCTCGGCGTCCTGTGGATCCTGGTGCAGCTGGTCTGGCGGCCGCTGGCGACAGGCAGTGCCCGCCTGGAGGCGAGCATCGCGCAGGAGCGGGAAGATCTCGCCTGGATGCGCGGCGCCGCCGAGCGGATCCGCAGTCTGCAGGCGGATACTGCCGACGCGCCGGGCGGCGATGACACTGCGCTGAACACCGTGATCAACCGGGCGGCGCAGCAGGCGGGATTCGTCGTCAATCGGCTGACGCCGCGTGGCCGAACGGAGGCGACCGTGGTGCTGGACGGCGTGCCGTTCGAACAGGTGCTGCGCTGGCTCTACCTGCTGGAGGTCGAGCAGGGTGTCACCGCGCGTTCTCTCAGCGTCACCGGCACCAACGAGGCCGGTCGCGTCAACGTGCAGACCCAGCTGCAGCGCGACTGACGGACCGCAGCGGCGCCACGCAACCGTGCACACTCGGCAGATGAAACCTACACTGAGCGTCATGCGATTTCTGCTGTTGCTGACCGCGCTGTCGATCCTGCTGCTGCCGGCGCCGCCGGTCGATGCGCGCAGCCTGCTGCGCGCCGACCTGGTGCTGGTCAAGAAGGCCGATCGGCGCCTGTACCTGATGCGCCACGGCGAGCCGTTCCGGGTGTACCCGATTTCCCTGGGCTTCGAGCCGGTCGGGCACAAGGTCAGGGCCGGCGACGGTCGGACGCCCGAGGGCCGCTACGTCATCGACTGGCGCAATCCGGAAAGCCGCTTCCACAAGTCCCTGCATATCTCCTACCCGAACGCCGCCGACCTGCAGCTGGCGCACGCGCTGGGTGTAGACCCGGGCGGCCTGATCATGATTCACGGCGAATCGGAGATCCCGGTGCTGCGCAAGGTCAACGCCGGGCGGGACGACTGGACGGAGGGTTGCATCGCGGTGAGCAACGAGGCCATCGAGGAAATCTGGTATTCGGTGCCGGACGGCACGCCGATCGAGATCCACCCCTGAATGGACGACAGCGAACTCGAACAGTTGCTCGACGCGCAGGCCTATCCGCACGAGGCCGCAGATATCCAGCTCATCGAGACGCACATTTCCCGCGTGCTGCTGACCGGAGACACGGTCTACAAGATCAAGAAACCGCTCGACTTCGGCTTTCTGGACTTTTCGACCCTGGAGCGCCGCCGCCACTTCTGTGAAGAAGAGCTGCGGCTCAACCGCCGTTTCGCCCCGGAGCTCTATCTCGGTGTCACCCCGGTGGTGCGCCGCGCCGGGCGCCTGTACCTGGGCGGCGAGGGTGAAGTCGTCGACTACGCCGTGCGCATGCGGCAGTTCGAGCAGTCCGCGCTGCTCGATCGCCAGCTGGCCGATGGCCGCTTCGCCGCCGACGACGCCGCCGCGCTCGGCGCGGTGGTGGCGACCATGCACGAGTCGCTGCCCGAGGTGCGCCCCGAGCGTGCCGGTACGCCGGGCAGCCCCGAGTCGCTGCAGGCCGCCATCGTGCAGAATTTCGAGCAGATCGCGCCGTACCTGGTCGACGCCCCCGCCGAACAGGAACGCCTCGCGACCATCGCGGACTGGAGCAAGCGGCATTACCGCGAGCTCGCCGGGGTGCTGCGCGAACGCGGCGCAGCGGGCCATGTCCGCGAGTGTCACGGTGATCTGCACCTTGGCAACATCGCCCGTCTCGACGGCCGCTTCCTGCCTTTCGACTGCATCGAGTTCAACGACGAGTTTCGAATCTTCGACCTGCAGGGGGAGATCAACTTCCTGTGCATGGACCTGGAACAGCGCGCTTGTGAACAGGCCGCGCGGCGCTGTTACAACGCGTATCTCGAGCAGTCCGGCGACTACGCCGGTGTCGCGCTGGCGTGGTTCTACCGCTGCTACTTCGCGATGGTGCGCGCCAAGGTCACGCTGCTCGCCGCGCCACCGCCCCTGTCCGAGGACGCTGCCGCCTGGCCGGCCTTCCGGCGTTACCATGCCCTGGCCGAGCGCTACACCCGGCGGCCGCCGGTGCACCTGTACCTGACTCACGGCGTGACCGGCAGCGGCAAGAGCACTGTGGCCCAGGCCTTGATCGAGCGCGTCGACGCGGTACGCATCCGCGCCGACGTGGAGCGCAAGCGCCTGTTCGACCTGCGGGCGGAGCAGTCCAGCGGCAGTGGCCTCTACACCGGGATCTATACGGCGGAAGCCAGCGAGCGAACCTACGCCGAGCTGTCGCGCCTGGCGCGGCTGGTGCTCGACGCGGGCCGGTCCTGTGTCGTGGACGCGACCTTTCTCGACCGCCGGCAGCGACGTCGCTTCATCGACCTCGCCGCCGGACTGGACGTCGGCCTGTCCCTCGTCGACTGTCAGGCTCCGCCCGACGTGCTGCGCGAGCGGGTGGCGGCGCGCGCCAGCGGGGAGCCCTCGGAGGCGGACCTGGCGGTACTGGACCGGCAGCTCGAGCAGCGCGACGAACTGGACGCCGCCGAGCGGCAGCGGGCGACGGTAATCGATACGTCAGAGCCGGACTGGTTGTCCGGAATCGACGCCCTCGTTTCGGCAGCAGACCCGGCCTAGGCCTCAGACGGCTGCAGTCCGTCCCGGTACAGCAGCAGGCAGGTCGTCATGAACTCCTGGTCCCGGGGGCCGAGGTAGGGCGCAATCAGCGACATGATCTGCAGTACGCCGCTGTAGATCATCGTCTCGTCGTCCTCACCGTGCTCGCCCAGCAGGGTGTCGAAGTTGAACCAGTACGTCACCGTCAGCACGACGCTGCGCGCCAGCAGGGGAATGCGCGCCGCGTCCAGATCCAGCACCTCGCGTTCGGCCAGCTGCCGGCACAGCTCTTCGCAGGTCGTCAGCTTCTGTGCGATCAGCCGGCGGAACGGACGCCGGATCGGCTCGTAGCGCTGCATGATCAGCGAGATGTTGCGGTACAGGAAGCGGTAGCGGTGGATCTGCTCGAACACGACGACCAGGTAGAACCAGTAGTCGGCGACTTCGAGCGGCCGGCTCAGGGGTTCGTGCAGGATCCGGTGCATCTGCTCCTGGTATTGCGCGTACAGCTCGGCGACGAGGTCGTCCTTGCCCTTGTAGTGGTAGTAGAGATTGCCGGGACTGATGTCCAGCTCGTTGGCGATGTCTACAGAGGTGACGTTCGGCTCGCCCTCGCTGTTGAACAGCAGCAGGCTGGTCTCGAGGATTCGATCGCGGGTGCGTGGTTTTCTGGCGGCCATGGCCCTTCGCTGCTCCCGGCTCTTGCAGCCGTCCGGCGAACGGTCATCGAGCCGCCCGCTAGTATGAGATTTCTAATCCGGCTGGGTAGCGTGCAATCAAAGACGACTGGAAACACGGTCGGACAGGGAGCGTAGCATGGCGAAAAGCAGAAAACCAAAGCAGGGCGAACGCAGCGAGACCCTGGCCAAGAAAATCTGGCTGGCCGGTATCGGCGCGTATGGCAAGAGCGTCGAGGACCGCAAGGAACAGTTCGACCGGGCCGGCCAGGAGGCGACCCGCCTGTTCAACGAACTGGTCAGCAAGGGACAGGAGATCGAGGACCAGACCCGCACCCAGCTCGACGAGGCGCGTGACCGGCTCAGCCGCGATGCCCGTGAACGCATCGAAGGCGCGAGGGACCGGATTGTCGAGGCCCGCGAGCGCATCAGCGACGTGGCGGAGTCGAACACCCGCTCGGTCGAGGAGCTGATCGGCCGGGTTCGCGAGCGTATGGGCTTCGACAGCCACGTCATCAAGCGTCTGGACGCGCTGAGCGAGCGCGTCGAGGAACTCAGCGAATCCGTGGCGGCAGTTCTCGCCGAAACCGACGCTGCGGCGCCCCGGCGCAAGTCGGCCGCTCCGTCCCGAAGCGGCTCAGCGGCTGCCGCTCGCAAGGCCGCGGCGGGCAATCGCAAGGCGCCGCCGCGGAAGAAAGCCGCCCGGCGCAAGGCCGGGACCGCCGCCAGACGGACCGGGCACAGCGGCGCCGGCGCCAAGGCACAGTCGAAGTCGAAACCGTCTTCCAAGTGAGTGCTGTCACCTCGTTGACCTGAACCCCCTTCCCCGTCGAATTGTCGTGACGTAAGGAAGGGGGTATTTTCTGCCGGGTACAGGATCAGCAATGACGACACACCGGGTTCGACTTCACGAGAGCTGGCGGGACCGGCTGGGCGAGCAGTTCGATCAGCCGTACATGCGAGAGCTGCGAACATTCCTCGCCGCCGAGAAATCGGCCGGAAAGGTCATCTATCCGCACAGCAGTCGCTGGTTCGCCGCGTTCGACGCGACGCCGTTCGATCGCGTTCGCGTCGTCGTGCTCGGCCAGGACCCCTACCACGGGCCCGGACAGGCCCACGGACTGTGTTTCTCGGTGCCGCGAGGGGTCGCGCTGCCGCCTTCGCTGCAGAACGTGTACGCGGAACTGAAGCGCGATCTCGACGTCGATCCGGCTCGCCACGGCTGCCTCGAACACTGGGCGGCCCAGGGCGTGCTGCTGCTGAACAGCGTGCTGACGGTCGAGCGCGGTCGTGCGGGGTCCCACCAGGGAAAGGGCTGGGAGCGATTCACGGACTGCGTGGTCGACCTGTTGGCCCGGCAACGGGAGGGCATCGTGTTCCTGCTCTGGGGCGCCTACGCCCAGCGCAAGGGGGAACGCATCGACGGCGGTCGTCACCTGGTGCTGCGCTCGCCGCACCCGTCGCCGCTGTCCGCGCACCGGGGCTTTCTGGGTAACGGGCACTTCTCCCGGGCAAACGACTACCTGGCGGGGCGCGGAGCGGCGCCGATCGACTGGCGGCTGCCGGACTGAGCGGCCGCTACTGGAGGCTGGCGATCGATGCCTGCATCGCCTCGCTGAGGTCCTCGACCTCCATGGCATTGACCTCCGGCGGGATGCCCAGGCGCTCGAAGGCGGAGATTTCCGACCACTCGGGCACGTCGTCGCCCAGTTCCTGAGGATCGGCGCTCTGCAGGTTGGCGACCATGACGAGGTCGGCGTAGTCGGCGTCCGGGCGCTCGCGTCCGTAGTTCATGTATTCGACGGGGACGCAGGAAAGCTCCGGCGGAAAGTCCCAGGCATCGAGGATCATCTTGCCGATCTCGGGATGCAGCCTGGCGATCAGGGCATCGAGCAGCTCGGGCTGCTTGACGAGGCGGCGTTCGTCTTCGGCGAAGCGCAGAATCGGCAGTACACCGAGGCGGTGGATGAGCCCGGCGAGCGTGGCCTGGTCCGGCTTCAGTCGCGTGAAGGTCTTGGCCAGCACGCTGCTGATGCCGGCAATTTCGGTGCTGCGGCCCCAGACCTGGCGCATCCGGCGGTCGACGGCGTCGGAGGTGGCCTGGAACATCTGTTCCATGGCCAGGCCGGTGGCGAGGTTGCAGCTGTAATTGATGCCCAGGCGACTGATCGCCATCTTCAGATCCGTTATCGGAGCGGCGGCTCGCAGCAGCGGACTGTTGGCGACCTTGATGACGCGGGCCGACAGGGCCGCGTCGGTGGTCAGAACGTCGGCGATTCCGCCGACGTCGGTATTCGGGTCTTCGGCCGCTTCGCGCACACGCAGCGCGACCTCCGGGAGGGTCGGCAGGACCAGTCGATTCGATTCGATGGCATCGATGATCTCCTGGCGTACCTCTTCAAACACATCGGACATGGGGTGGCTCTGCTGCGTGTCGTTTCCTGGAATCCCTCGGTCGGGGCAGTCTTGTCGGGGCCTTCCGAGGGCACGCGGCTGCCTGAAACCGGGGCGCCATCATAGCACAGCACTACCCGAGGATGTTCAGTGCCGGGCCGTCCTGCGCGCCGACCCGAAGTGCGGCCGAAGCGGCCTCCTGGTCGGCTATGACGGCCAGCAGGTCGACCCGCTCGGGAGCCGTCGCCACGGCGACGACGACGCTGCCGACCGACTTGCCGTCGTCGGCGCGCAGCACCGGGCTCATCGCGTCGGGGACCTCCCCGGTACGGCACTCGGCCCGGTACAGGTGCCGCTTCAGCTGGCCCCGGTAGTGGGTCCGCGCGACGATCTCCTGGCCGGTATAGCAGCCCTTCCGGAAGCTGACCGCGCCGTTACCGTCGAGGTTGAGCAGCTGCGGGAGAAACTGGCCGGCGAGAGACGGTTCGAGGTCGACGTGGCGCCGGCGGATCAGGGCGAGCTGCCAGCAGTCGCTGCCTACGACGCGCCCCGTGGCGTGCAGCGAGGCGAGCAGCCTGGCTGCCTGCCCGGCCTCGAACCAGCATTCGACGCGGTCGCCTGCGTCGGGACCGGCATGCAGGCATACACCGTCGCGCCAACTGCTGCCGCCGGGTTCAGGCCAGGGCGGCAGGACGTCGCCGGACCGCTCGCGCCAGGCGCCGCCCAGCAGTCCAACGCAGCGCCAGTGCGCGCTGGCATCGGCCAGCTGCGTGCGCGAGAACGCCGCGTAGCGCTGCAGGGTCTCGATCACCGGCGCGACCAGTTCGCGGTGCATACGCAGCAGCCGGTGCTCGTCCTTGAACCGGGACAGCAGCAGGGTGGTGTAGACGCGCCCCTTGAGGTCGCAGGCGGCGCCGGGCAGCGAGACATCGGGTCCGAGTTCGCGCAGGTCGCAGGTCAGTTGACCCTGCAGGAACTCGTCGACCTGTGGTCCGCTGGCCTGCAGCATGCCGTAGTGGTCGAGGGGTGCGAACAGCGGCTCGGCCGAGTCGAGGACGTCGTCAGGCCAGACACCATCGAGGTGCGTCAGCCCGTCGGGTCGGCCTTGCAGGCTCAGGTCTGTTGCCCAGTGGTTCATATTGCTAGATTACATCAGCCCGTGGGCGTGACACAGGAGGTGAGCATGGAAGCCAGCGATCACGACGACCGGGAGCGGACCTATTGGCACAGCCGGCGCGGGATGCTCGAACTGGACTTGCTGCTGATGCCGTACGCTCGCGAGATCTACCCGGATCTCGACGCGAGCAGTCGCCGGGACTACCGCGCGCTGCTCGAGCGCGAGGACTCCGAACTTTGGGCCTGGCTGGTGGTGGGTGAGGGCTGCGAAGACCCCGTACTGAGTCGCGTCGTGCAGCGGGTCCGGGAACATGGCCGCCGGCGTTCCGCCACTTGAGCTGCCGCTGCGTCCGTCGCCGACCCTGCTGGCGCTGATTCTGCTGCTGCACGGCCTGGTGCTGTTGCAACTGCCGTCCGGCCTGGGGGCCTGGTCGCTGCCGCCGCTGCTGGTCAATGCGGCTGCGCTGCTGTACCGCCACGGCTGGTGGTTGCGCAGCAGGCGTGTGCGCCTGATCCTGCTGCAGGACCGGGCCGACCTGGTAGTGGCCGGGCGGCGCCTGCCGGTGACCCTCGCGCCGGGCTCGCGCGTGTACCGCAGGTATGCGCTGCTGCGCCTGCGCCGCCCGGGCCGCCTGCTGCCGCTGAGCGTCATGTTGTGGCCGGACGTCACGCCGGATCCGCTCCTGCGCCGCCTGCGCCAGCGGGCGCGCCTGCTCAGCCTTCCCGTGGATCCAGCACCGTGTCCCGGCCCTCGGAATCCGGCTCCGGGTAGTCGAGGGTGTAGTGCAGGCCGCGGCTTTCGTGCCGTGCCATCGCGGAGCGAATGATCAGCTCGGCCACCAGGCTCAGGTTGCGCAGTTCGATCAGGTCCGCGGTCACCCGGTAGTTGCTGTAATACTCGCCGATTTCCTGCCGCAGGAGCCGGGCCCGGCGCATCGCACGCTGCAGGCGCTTGGTGGTGCGCACGATGCCGACGTAGTCCCACATGAAGCGGCGCAGTTCGTCCCAGTTGTGCGAGATCACCACGTCCTCGTCGGAATCGGTCACCTGCGACGCATCCCAGGGGGGCAGCTCGGGGCGGCCGGCGACGCCTGCCTGCTGCCGCTCCTGAGCAATGGCCTGAGCCACGTTGCGGGCGAACACCAGGCACTCGAGCAAGGAATTGCTCGCCATACGGTTGGCGCCGTGCAGGCCGGTGCAGGCGGTTTCGCCCGCGGCATACAGGCCGGGGACGTCGCTGCGCCCGTCGAGGTCGACCACGATTCCACCGCAGGTGTAATGCGCGGCAGGGACCACCGGCAGCGCTTCGCGGGTCATGTCGAGACCGAGCTCCAGGCAGCGGGCGTGGATGGTCGGGAAGTGGGAGCGCACGAAGTCGGCCGGGCGATGCGAGATGTCCAGGTAGACGCAGTCCAGTCCCAGCCGCTTCATCTCGTGGTCGATGGCGCGGGCGACGATGTCGCGGGGCGCCAGTTCGGCCAGCTCGTGAAAGCGCGGCATGAACCGTTCGCCCGAGGGCAGACGCAGCAGGCCGCCCTCGCCGCGCACCGCCTCGCTGATCAAAAAGGAAGTGGCGTGCGGGTGGTACAGGCAGGTGGGGTGGAACTGGTTGAATTCGAGGTTGGCGACCCGGCAGCCGGCACGCCATGCCATCGCGATCCCGTCCCCGGTCGCGATGTCGGGGTTGCTGGTGTACAGGTAGACCTTGGAGGCGCCGCCGGTGGCCAGAACGACGGCGTCAGCAGCGAACAGGTCGATCTCGCCGCTGCGCCTGTCCAGCACGTAGGCGCCGCGGCAGCGGCCCTCGTGCAACACCAGGTCGACGGCGACGCGGTGTTCGAACATCTCGACGCCGGGCTGTGCCTGCGCGACGTCGGCGAGGGTGGTCGACACGGCACGGCCGGTGGCGTCGGCGGCGTGAATGATGCGACGGTGGCTGTGGCCGCCTTCGCGGGTCAGGTGGTACGACTCACCCGCCGGGTCGCCGTCGAAGCGCGTGAACTGTACGCCGAGATCGATCAGCCACTGGATGCTCTCGCGGCTGTGCTCCACCGTGTAACGGACGACCTCTTCGTGGCACAGGCCGGCGCCGGCCCGCAGGGTATCGGCGACGTGAGACTCGACGGAGTCGGTCGCGTCGAGCACCGCAGCGATGCCGCCCTGCGCCCAGGCGGTCGATCCCTCGTCGATGGCCCCCTTGCACAGGACGGCGACCCGTGCCCCGCCCGATGCACGGATCGCGACGCTCAGGCCGGCCGCGCCGCTGCCGATGACCAGGATGTCGAAGTCATGCCGCTGGGCCATGTGGATACCTGAAGTGGGGTGTCGGTCGGGTCGACTCGCCTGCGCCGGCAGGTCGACGGTATAGTAGCGGCATCGACCATAAGCATAATATTCACAGAACTTCAGCGCGCGACGTCGGTCTATCCCGCCAGTATATCGCTGGCCGCGGCCCGTGCGTTGCTGATCAAGGGCACTGGCTCGAGGGGTCCCGGCTTGACCGAGAAGGTCTCAGACAAGCAGCTGGTCAAGCGCGTCCAGCAGGGCGACCGTCGCGCCTTCGACCTGCTCGTGCTGCGCTACCAGCACAAGATCTACGGGCTCGTCGGGCGCTACGTCAAGGACCCGGACGAAGTGCCGGACGTGGTTCAGGAGGCGTTCATCAAAGCTTACCGCGCCATCGGCAATTTTCGCGGCGACAGCGCGTTCTATACCTGGATCTACCGGATCGCCATCAACACCGCGAAGAACTACCTGGTGGCGCGTGGACGTCGCCCGCCGGGATCGGACATCGACGCCGATGAAGCGGAGCAGTACGAAGGCGGTGGCGCCCTGCGCGACGTCGCCAACCCGGAGAACCGATTGTTTACCGAACAGCTCAGGCAGGCCGTTGACCAGGCGATCCGCGATTTGCCCGAAGACCTGCGCACTGCGGTAACTTTGCGCGAATTCGAAGGTCTCAGTTATGAGGACATCGCCGCCGTAATGGATTGTCCGGTCGGAACCGTCCGGTCCCGTATTTTCCGTGCCCGGGAGGCCATCGATGCGCGGATCGGACCGATGCTCGCCGGGCGGTAATGCCGCCGGTTCACGCGAACGAGGAGTTGGCACCTGACCATGAACGAACAGTTGAAGGAATCCCTGTCGGCCCTGATGGACGACGAAGCCACCGAGCTCGAGTTGCGGCAGGTGCTGCGAAGCGATCAGGAATCGATCCTGCGCGAAAGCTGGTCGCGCTGGCACATGGTCCGTGCGGCTCTTGCCGAGCCGGCCTCGCAGCTGGCACCGGCAGGACTCGGGGAGGCCATCATCGCCGCCCTGGATAGCGAGGCCCCGCCGCGGCGCGGCCTTGGCGCGGTTTCCGGTGCGCTGCGTGGCCTTGCCGTGGCCGCCGGCGTGGCGGTGGTCGCCGTACTCGGCGTACGAGGGCTGGAAGGTCCCGCGCCAGAACCTGCGACGGCGCCGGTCGTGGCGAGCGTGCCGGCCGAAGGCATCCGCGTCTACCAGCCCGGAATGTTCCGCAGTGGCAACGATCGCGCGTCCTACGCGCAGGCCAGTGTCGTGAATCCGAACGAAACGCTGCAATCCGGTGAACCGGCGGCCGGCCAGCTCGCCGCCCAGCGGCGCCTGCAGCACTTCATGTACCGGCATGCCGAGTACGCGTCGCTGAACAGCAGTCGCGGCATGATGCCCTTCGCGCGCGTTACCAGCCACGTCGAGCGCTGATGCCCCGGCCTGCTCCGATGCGTCTGCTGCTGCTCGTCGTCCTGCTGCTGCCGACGGCCTCGCTGTGGGCCGAAGACGACCCGAGGGTCTGGCTCGACCGCATGTCGCGCAGTTTTCGCGAGCTCAACTACGATGGCGTGTTCATCTACGAGACGGGCCGGGAGATGCGGTCCCTGCGCCTGGTCCATGCCGTCATCGACGGCGTCGAACACGAGCGCGTCGCGCACCTGACCGGACCGCCGCGGGAAGTCATCCGCGTCGGACACAAGCTCAGTTGCATACACCCGGGCGACGAACTGGTCCGGCTCGACCATTCGATTCCCGCTGGCCCCTTTGCCAAGCAGTTGACCGGCGGGTTGGGTCACCTCGACGCGCACTACGAGCTGCTGATGTCCGGAACCGAGCGCATCGCCGGCCGGGAAGCGGTGCTGATCGAGGTGCGGCCGCGCGACGCCTTCCGCTACGGCTACCAGTTCAGCCTCGACCGCGACACCGCCCTGCTGCTGCGTTCGCGCCTGCTGGACGGGCAGGGCCGGGTGCTGGAGCTGTTCCAGTTCGCCGACATCACGATCGGCGGCGAACCCAAACTCGAGGACCTCGAGCCCGGCTTCGACGGCCACCACGTCGCCCACCACCACCTGGTGTCCGAAGCCGCGTCTCCGGCGGGCGCCGCGGTGACCGCGCGGTGGCAGGTCGACTGGGTGCCGGACGGATTCCGCATCGCCGCGTCGGACCTGC
>CAZOUC010000013.1:0-9433 GCA_964582825.1 uncultured Enterobacteriaceae bacterium
TGCACGATCATCGCCCAGGAGATGACCGAGGCCAGCACCAGGATCAGCATGACCCCCTGTACGGTCGGGCTGGCCGCCGCAATCAGCTCCCACATTGACATTTCTTCGTTCAAGCGGATCTCCCCAGGCTGTCCGGCGGCCGGACGTGAAGCTGCAGCGCATCGCGCAGCGCCGCTGGCAGACGCCGCGGCCGCAGCCCGACCGCCGCCACGCAGGCGATCTCGACGCGGGCGCTCGCGAGCACGTCGTCGCCGCGCAGCACGCGCTGCTCGAATGTCAGGCTGGCGCCACCGACCTCGGCAAGCCGGGCGCAGGCCAGCAGTTCGTCGTCGAGGCGCGCCGGTGCATGGTAACGGACCTGCGCCGCGGTGACGACGAACATCAGGCCGTCGTCGCCGACCGCGCCGCGGCCGAAGCCACCGGCGCGCATGAATTCCGTGCGCGCCCGCTCCATGAACTTAAGGTAGTTCACGTAGTAGACGATGCCGCCCGCGTCTGTATCCTCGATGTAGACTCGCAGCGGCAGTCGGAGTTCGCCGGCGTCGAATTCAGCCATCGCCGTCCAGGTCGAGCGGTGCCTGCGGGCCGCGCGCCGCCAGGCCGAAGTGCAGGTAGGCCTGGCGGGTGACCATGCGCCCGCGCGGGGTGCGCATCACGTAGCCCTGCTGGATCAGGTACGGCTCGAGGACGTCCTCGATCGTGCCGCGCTCCTCGCTGATCGCCGCCGCCAGGCTGTCGACCCCGACCGGTCCGCCGTCGAACTTCTCGATCATCGCCAGCAGCAGGCGCCGGTCCATGTGGTCCAGGCCGAGCTGGTCCACATTCAGCAGGTTAAGGGCTTCGTCGGCCACCGCGTCGGTGACCACGCCATCGGCCCGCACTTCAGCATAATCGCGCACACGGCGCAGCAGGCGGTTGGCAATGCGCGGCGTACCCCGGGCACGGCGCGCGATCTCGCGCGCGCCACCGGTATCGACCTGCAGCTTGAGGATCGACGCGGACCGCGCGACGATGTGGCTCAGGTCCTCGATCGAGTAGAACTCGAGGCGCTGCACGATGCCGAAGCGGTCGCGCAGCGGCGAAGTCAGCAACCCCGCCCGGGTGGTTGCACCGACCAGCGTGAACGGCGGCAGGTCGATCTTGATCGAGCGCGCCGCCGGCCCTTCGCCGATCATGATATCGAGCTGGAAGTCCTCCATGGCCGGATAGAGCACTTCCTCGACGAAGGGGCTCAGACGGTGGATCTCGTCGATGAACAGCACGTCGTGGGGTTCGAGATTGGTCATCAGTGCCGCCAGGTCGCCGGCCTTTTCCAGCACCGGCCCGGAGGTCGACTTGAGCGAAGAGCCCATCTCGTTGGCGATGATGTGCGCCAGGGTCGTCTTGCCGAGCCCCGGCGGGCCGAAGATCAGTGTGTGGTCCAGCGCCTCGCCCCGGCCGCGCGCAGCGGACACGAAGATTTCCATCTGCTCGGAGACGGCCTGCTGGCCGACGTAATCCGCCAGCAGGCGCGGCCGGATGGCCCGGTCGATGGCCTCGTCCTCGGCGCGACCGCCGGCGGTGACGAGCCGCTCGTCTTCGATCATTCCACTCCCTCCAGGCAGGCGCTCATCCCGGCAGCATCGACTTGAGCGCCCGGCGGATCAGCTCCTCGCTGCTGTCGACGCCGTCGTCGGCCACCGCGGCGACGGCACGGCTGGCCTCCTGCGGCTTGTAGCCCAGCGCGACCAGCGCGGTTTCCGCCTCCTCGACGAGGCCGCGGGCGCCGGCGGAAACCGCACCGGCGTCGGTCCCGGGGCCGACCGGGCCGTCGTGCCATTCGCGGATCCGGTCGCGCATCTCGATCAGCAGGCGCTCGGCGGTCTTCTTGCCCACCCCGGGGAGACGCACCAGCGCGGCGGTGTCCTTGCGTTCCACGCAGAGTACGAACGCCTGCGCGTCCATACCCGACAGGATTGCCAGGGCCAGTTTCGGTCCCACGCCGCTGATGCGGATCAGGCTGCGGAACAGCCGCCGTTCGCCGGCGTCGATGAAGCCGTACAGCTGCTGCGCGTCCTCACGGACCACCATGTGCGTGTACAGCAGGGCGGTTTCACCGGGCGCCGGCAGGCGATAGAAGGTACTCATCGGCGCCTGCAGCTCATAACCGACCCCGTGCACGTCGAGCAGCAGGTCCGGCGCGTGCTTTTCGACCACGGTTCCCTTCAGTCGTCCGATCATGACTCTTCCCTAGTCAGCGCAGGCGACCCCGGCGGCCACCGCTGCTGCCCGCCACGCGCAGCAGAGAGGTGCGCGTATTGGCGTGACAGATGGCGGCCGCCAGCGCGTCGGCCGCGTCTTCCTGGGGGGGCTCGGCCAGCGCCAGCAGGTGCAGCATCATCTGCTGTACCTGGCGTTTCTCGGCGGCACCGGTGCCCACCACGGCCAGCTTGATCTGTCGCGCAGAATACTCGAAAACCGGAATCCCGCCGCGGGTCGCGGCGACGATCGCGGCGCCACGCGCCTGCCCCAGCTTGAGCGCCGATGCCGCATTACGCGCCATGAACACCTGCTCGACGGCGACTTCCGCCGGGCCGTAGCGCTCGATGATCTCGCTGACGCCCTCGAAGATCGTGCGAAGACGCGTGGCAAGGTCGTCCTGCCGGACACGGATCACGCCGCTGCCCAGGTAGCGCTGTCGGCCGCCGCCAACCTCGATCAGGCCGAAACCCGTCACGCGGGATCCCGGATCGATGCCGAGGATCACGGTCATGGGCCGGCCGGTCCCGGCTCAGGATGCCCGCAGGAGCTCGTCGGAAAACTCCGCGTTCGAGTAGACGTTCTGCACGTCGTCGAGATCCTCGAGCACGTCCAGCAGGCGCAGGATGCGTTCACCCGCCTCGCCGTCGAGGTCGACCGTCGTCGAGGCGACCATTTCGACGCCGCTGGCGGACACGTCGAAACCGGCGGAGGACAGGCGGTCCTTGACCGGTCCGAAGCGTTCGGCGCTGGTCTGCACGTCGATACTGCCGTCGTCATTGAGCACCACGTCGTCGGCCCCGGCGTCGAGGGCCAGTTCCAGGACCTGCTCCTCATCGCTGCCGGAGGTCAGCGAGATGATGCCCTGCTTGTTGAAAAGATAGGCGACAGAGCCGTCCGTGCCCAGGTTGCCGCCCGCCTTGCTGAAGGCGTGGCGCACCTCCGCCACCGTGCGGTTGCGGTTGTCCGTCATCGCTTCGACGTAGATTGCCACACCGCCGGGGCCGTAACCCTCGTACACGACCTCCTCGACGTTGTCCGCGTCCAGGTCGCCGGCACCGCGGGCGATGGCCCGGTCGATGGTGTCGCGGGTCATGTTGGCCGTCAGCGCCTTGTCGACGGCGGCGCGCAGGCGCGGGTTGTCCTCGACGACGCCGCCACCCTGGCGCGCGGCGACGGTCAGTTCACGGATCAGCTTGGTGAACAGCTTGCCGCGCTTGGCGTCCTGGGCCGCCTTGCGGTGCTTGATGTTCGCCCATTTACTGTGGCCTGCCATGGCTACTCCTGCTGGCCGCCGGCACCGGCAGGCGCCTGGCGCAGGCGGATGTGCAACTCGCGCAGCTGCTGCTCGTCGACGGCGCCCGGCGCCTCGGTCATCATGCAGCTCGCCGACTGGGTCTTGGGAAAAGCGATCACGTCGCGGATCGAGTCGCTGCCGGTCATCAGCATGACCAGGCGATCGAGGCCGAAGGCGAGACCGCCGTGTGGCGGCGCGCCGTACTTCAGGGCATCGAGCAGGAAGCCGAACTTGGCCCGGGCTTCCGTCTCGTCGATACCCAGCACCCCCAGCACCGACTGCTGCAGTGCCGGATCGTGGATACGCAGCGAGCCGCCGCCGAGCTCGGTGCCGTTCAGCACCATGTCATAGGCTCGCGACAAGGCCGCGGCCGGGTCGGCTTCGAGAGCGGCGACCGAACAGGCGGGCTGCGTAAACGGGTGGTGCAAGGGCGCCCAGCGGCCGCGCTCATCCTTTTCGAACATCGGAAAGTCGACGACCCAGAGCGGCGCCCATTCGCGTTCGATCAGGTCGAGGTCGGCACCGACCCGACAGCGCAGCGCGCCCATTGCCTCGTTGACGACGCCCGCCTTGTCCGCACCGAAGAAGATCAGGTCGCCGTTGGCGGCGTCGAGCCGCTCGAGCAACTGCCGACGGACCTCGACCGGCAGGAACTTGACGATCGGCGACTGCAGCCCCTGCTCCGGGTCGTCGCGATCGTTGACCTTGATCCATGCCAGGCCCTTGGCCCCATAGATCGCCACGAAAGGCGCGTAGTCGTCGATCTGTTTGCGGCTCAGGCGTTCGCCGCCCGCCGGCACCCGCAGGGCCGCGACACGTCCCTCGGGATCGGCCGCAGGCCCGGCGAACACCTTGAATTCCACGCCGTGCATCAAATCGGCGACGTCGACCAGCTCCAGCGGTATACGCAGGTCGGGTTTGTCGCTGCCGTAACGCCGCATCGCCTCGGCGTAGCTAAGACGCGGGAACGCACCGAGGTCCACGCCCAGCAGTTGCTTGAACACGCCATGGATCATGGTCTCGGTGACCTGCATGATCTCCTCGGTGTCGGCAAAGGAGAACTCGAGGTCGATCTGGGTGAATTCCGGCTGCCGGTCGGCACGCAGATCCTCGTCGCGAAAGCACTTGGCGATCTGGAAGTAGCGGTCCACACCGCCGATCATCAGCAGCTGCTTGAACAGCTGCGGGGACTGCGGCAGCGCGAAGAAGCGCCCCGGGTGGGTCCGGCTCGGTACCAGGTAATCGCGGGCACCCTCGGGCGTGGCCCGGGTCAGCATCGGCGTCTCGACTTCGATGAATCCGTGCTCGACGAGGTAGCTGCGCACCGCGGCGGCGAGCCGCGACCGGAACTGCAGGCGCTGCTGCATCTCGGGGCGACGCAGGTCCATGTAACGGTAACGCAGGCGTACGTCCTCACCGACCTGGGCGTGGTCGTCGAGCTGGAACGGCGGCGTCGCGGCCGAGTTCAGGATCTCGATCTCGTCGGCGAACACCTCGACCTCGCCGGTGACCATGTTCGGATTGACCGTCTCGGCGCTGCGCGCCCGAACCCGCCCGCGCACCCGCAGGACGTATTCGCTGCGGACCCGGTCGGCGGTTTCGAAGTGCTCGCCGGCATCCGGATCGGCGACCACCTGTACGATGCCACTGCGGTCGCGCAGGTCGATGAAGATCACGCCGCCGTGGTCACGGCGGCGGTCCACCCAGCCGCACAGGCTGACGGACTTGTCGATCAGCGCGGTACCGATCTCGGCGCTGTAGTGACTTCGCATGTTGGCGTCCTGCTGCAATAGGGGCTCAGCTGCCGCCGGCGGCCGAGTCGCCGCCCGAGCCGGCGGACTTCTCGCCACCGGCGGGCTTCTTGTCTTCCTTGGTTGCCTTGCCGTCACCGCCGTCGTCGGACTTGGCGACATTGTGGCGCTTGTCCTTCTTGAAATCGGTCTCGTACCAGCCGCCGCCCTTGAGGCGGAAACCGGCCGCCGAGATTCGCTTGCGCAGCGTGTCCTGCTGGCAGGCCGGGCAGGTGGTCAACGGCGGGTCACTGATCTTCTGCAGCTTCTCGAGCTCGTGTCCGCAGCTGCTGCACTGGTATTCGTAGATGGGCATGGTCGCGTCGATGCCTCGGCGGTGCCGTCGAAGGGCCTGAAAAAAGGCGGAGAGTATAGCCCATTCGCGCAGGCCGGAATACGCGCCGCTGCTGTGTGAAAAGCACGCCGCGGGCTGCCGGGGACCGCGCACGGAGCCGCCTGCCGAAACGCCCGCCCCGCGCGAAAACCCCTTGAAAACAGGGTTTTCGTATTGCTTGAGTCCGGGCGATGCTTTATATATACGCCTGCGGTGACTGTGGTTGCCTTCGGCGCTGTGGTTACGGCAACACGAAAGGAGACGTCCTCACCCGGGGGACCGGTTCGACAGACACGACGATCAAAAGGAAGCACCATGGCCGCAAAGAAAACAGCCTCCGCCGCTGCCCCGAAACGTAAGGCAGCCGTCAAGAAAGCCCCTGCCAGGAAGGCAGCTGCAAAGAAACCCGCTGCAAAGCCCGCTGCAAAGAAAGCCCCAGCCGCCAAGAAAGCCACTCCGATCAAGGAGCGCTGGAACAAGACGCAGATTCTTAACGAGATTTCCGAAGTGACCGAGCTGAGTCGCAAGCAGGTCAGCGACGTACTCGAACACCTCGGACACACCATCGAACGCCATATCAAGAAGGGCGGCGTCGGCGAATTCGTACTGCCCGGCATGTTCAAGATCAACACCCGCAAGAAGCCGGCCGTCAAGGCTCGCAAGGGGATCGACCCGTTCACCGGCGAAGAGCGCATGTTCAAGGCCAAGCCGGCGAGCACCCAGGTCAAGGTTCGCCCGCTCAAGAAACTCAAGGACATGGCCAGCTGACACGCCGTCCGCAGCCAGAAAACCCCGGCCCGGTGGCCGGGGTTTTTTTATGCCTTGAATTCCGGCTCCGATGCGGCGAGATGTCCTGCAAGCGCCGCCCGTTCCCGCTCGAGGTCGACAGGCAGGTAGGGCCGCGTCGGCACCTTGCCCCAGACCGGTCCCGGCCAGGCCGGGTCGTTGCGGTAACGCACGATGTGGTGCAGATGCAGTTGCGGCTCCTGGTTGCCGAGCGCCGCCACGTTCAGCTTGTCGCCCTTGAAGTGCTCCATCAGCGTACGTCCGAGCAAGGCCGATTCGTGAACCAGTTGCGCGAGGTCGGCATCGTCGAGCTGGTACAGTTCGGTAATGCCGGCACGCCGGGGCACCAGCAGGCACCACGGATAATGGCAGTCGTTGAACAGCAGCACCCGGCCCAGCGGCAGATCACCGATCGGCACCGTGTCCGCTTGCAGCCTGGGAGCCAGGCGAAATGTGCTGTCGCTGTTCATCGTCCGGTACCTGGAATGCCCTGCGCCGATTATGCACGGGCGCCGACGGCGACGTAAAATCAAAGGAATTTGCCCTGGGATACGCACCGATGCAGAGCAGCTCGTTCCTGCTGGCCACGCAGAAGGAAACCCCGGCCGACGCCGAGATCGTCAGTCACCAGCTCATGCTGCGCGCCGGCATGGTGCGCAAACTGGCCTCCGGCCTGTATACCTGGCTGCCGCTCGGGCTGCGCGTGCTGCGCAAGGTCGAGACGATCGTCCGGGAGGAAATGGATCGGGCCGGCGCCCAGGAACTGCTGATGCCGGTGGTCCAGCCGGCCGAACTCTGGCGGGAATCCCGGCGCTGGACCCAGTACGGACCCGAACTGCTTCGCCTGCAGGACCGCCACGAACGCGACTTCTGCCTCGGTCCGACCCACGAGGAAGTGATTACCGACCTGGCGCGCAACGAGCTGCGCAGCTACCGGCAGCTGCCCGCCAGTTTCTACCAGGTGCAGACCAAGTTCCGGGACGAGATCCGACCGCGTTTCGGGGTGATGCGCGCGCGCGAATTCCTGATGAAAGACGCCTACTCGTTCCACATGGACGAGGACTGCCTGGACCGCACCTACCAGGCGATGTACGCCGCGTATCGACGCATCTTCGAGCGCGTGGGTCTGGACTACCGCGCCGTGCTGGCTGATACCGGCAGCATTGGCGGCAGTTCCTCGCACGAGTTTCACGTGCTGGCCGACTCGGGCGAGGACGCCATCGTCTTCAGTGACGGCAGCGACTACGCCGCCAACATGGAGATGGCCTCGGCGCTCCCCGAGGAGCCTGCCGCCGCCGGGGAAGGCAGCCCGGAAAGCGTCGCAACGCCGGGTCGGCACAGCATCGCCGAGCTGAGCGAGTTCATGCAGGTCGAGCCGCGGGCGATTCTCAAGACCCTGATCGTGCACGGGCCCGAAGACGCAGAGCACCCGCTGGTTGCGCTGGTGCTGCGCGGCGACCACGAACTCAACGAGATCAAGGCCGCCCATCACCCCCTGATCGGCGAGCCGCTGCGCCTGGCGGGCGAAGACGAGATCCTCGCCGCCTGCGGCTGCGGCACCGGGTCACTGGGACCGGTCGGTCTCGGCTTGCCATTGCTCGTGGACCGCGCCGCGGCCGCGACCGGCGATTTCGTCTGTGGCGCCAACCGCGACGGCTGGCACCTGCGCGGTGTCGCCTGGGGACGCGATGCGACGGCGACCGAGGTGGTCGACCTGCGCAAGGTCGTCGCCGGCGACCCGAGCCCGGACGGCACGGGCCGCCTCCAGGTACGACGCGGTATCGAGGTCGGGCACATCTTCAAGCTCGGGTACAAGTACAGCGAGGCGATGGGCGCGCAGGTTCTCGACGAGGACGGGCGCATGCGCGCGCTCGCCATGGGCTGCTACGGCATCGGCGTGTCGCGGGTCGTGGCGGCCGCCATCGAGCAGAATCACGACGAGCGCGGCATTATCTGGCCCGACGCGATCGCGCCGTTCCGCGTGGCCGTGGTGCCGCTGATGATGAAGAAGTCCGAGGCGGTTCGGGAAGCCGCGATCGCCCTGTACGAGTCGCTCAGCGAACTGGGCGTCGACGTCCTGCTGGACGACCGGGACGAGCGCCCGGGCGTGAAGTTCGCCGACATGGAACTGATCGGCATTCCACACCTGCTGGTGGTCGGCGACCGCGGGCTCAAGGACGGCGAGATCGAGTACCGCCACCGACCCAGCGGCAGCGAGGACCGTTTTCCGGTCAGCGAGGCCGTCGCACGACTGCAGGAGCGCCTGGGCTGATGCTCCGCCGGATTGCGTCCGCCCTGCTGCTGCTGGCGCTGTCCGCCGCGGCGCCAGCCTGGGCGGCGTCCCAGGAGGTGGACCCGGAACTGCGTCGCTTCCTGATCGAGACGATCGACGCGGCCGACAGCTTTCGCGACCGCTTCGACGCCGAGGTTTGGCTGCTCGCCATGTCGTCACGGCTCGAGCGCTTCCTGCCCGATCCACGCGAACGCATCTCCCTGCTCAAGGCGGTTCACCGCGAGGCAACCGCCGCCGGCCTGCAGCCGGACCTGGTGCTCGCCGTGATCGAGGTGGAGAGCGCATTCGATCGCTTTGCCGTGAGCAGCGCCGGCGCGCAGGGCCTGATGCAGGTGATGCCGTTCTGGCGCGAGGAGATCGGCCGACCCCAGGACAACCTCACTGATGTCGATACCAACCTGCGCTACGGCTGCCGGATCCTGCAGTACTACCTGGAGCTCGAACGCGGCAACGTCACCCGCGCCCTGGCACGCTATAACGGCAGCCTGGGCCAGTACTGGTACCCGGAACGGGTCATGGTCGCCTGGGAGCGACGCTGGCTCGCCGGCGCGCTATAGGAGATACCGGCCATGACCATCGTGCTGCTGATCGTCGTCATCGTGCTGCTGTGGCTGATCCACCAGGACCTGGGCGAACTGGCCGATCGCCCACCAATCCGGCTTGTTCTAGGGGCGTGGTGTCGCCTGTAAAGACCA
>CAZOUC010000013.1:9443-16629 GCA_964582825.1 uncultured Enterobacteriaceae bacterium
CAGCGCGGCCTGAAACTCGCCCTGGAACGGATCCACACGCGCCTGGACACCCTGGCAGGCGAGTTGCAGGACCTGCAGGACGAGCCCGAAGTGCGCATCGCGGTCAATTCGGCGAGCAAGACCCAGCTGCGGCGCCTGCCGCGGGTCGGGGCAGTGCTGGCAGACCGCATGATTGCCGGGCGTCCGTATGCCGGCATCGACGACCTCGCCCGCGTAGACGGCATGACGGCACAGGTCCTGGACGCCCTGCGCGAGCACGTCCGTTTCGACTGAGCTCAGGATTCGCGCAGCCAGTCGCAAACCTGCTCGGCGAAATAGCTGATGATCAGGTCGGCACCGGCGCGCCTGAACGCGGTCAGCGACTCGAGCACCATCGCCCGCTCGTCGATGAGCCCGGCCGCGGCTGCCGCCTTGATCATCGCGTATTCGCCGCTGACCTGGTAGACCGCCAGGGGCCGGCTCGTCGCCTGGCGCACGCGCCAGAGGATGTCGAGGTAGGCGATGCCCGGCTTGACCATCAGCAGGTCCGCCCCCTCCTGTTCGTCACGCAGGGACTCGGCGACGGCCTCACGACCGTTGGCGCAGTCGAGCTGGTAGGCGTCGCGGCTGCCTTTGAAACTCGAGTCGACGGCGTCGCGGAACGGCCCGTAGAAGGCCGAGGCGAACTTGCTCGAGTACGACATGATCGGCAGGCCGGTGAAGCCTTGCGCATCCAGGCTGCGGCGCATCGCCGCGACCATGCCATCCATCATGCCCGATGGAGCCAGCATGTCGACACCGGCGCGGGCGCAGCACAGCGCCTGCGAACAGAGGTTGGCCACGGTGCGATCGTTGTCGACCTCGTCGCCGTCCAGCACGCCACAGTGGCCGTGGTCGGTGTATTCGCAGAAGCAGTTGTCGCTGATCACCAGCATGTCCGGCTGCGCCGCCTTGGCGGCCCGGATCATACGGGCGACCAGGCCCTCGTCGGTCCAGCTGTCGCTGCCGCTCGGATCCTTGTGGTGCGATACACCGAACAGCATCACCGCCCGCACGCCGCGCGACCAGGCGTCGCGCACGACCTGCGGCAGCTGCGCTTCCGGATGGCGCTGCACGCCGGGCATGGCCGCGATCGGCACCGGCTCCTCGATACCCTCCTCGACGAACAGGGGCAGGATCAGGTCCTCGCAGTGCAGGTGCTGTTCGCGAACCAGGCCACGCAGGGTCGGGCTGCGGCGCAGGCGCCGAAACCGGAACGGCAGGTCGAGGGCGTTGGCGTGAGGGTCCTGCATGGGGACGCGGCTCGCTCAGACGCCCATGCCGCCGAGCACGACCACGATATTGTTGATGACCGCGGCCAGATTCGGGTGCTTGACCTCGAAGCGGGACGCGGCTTCCTCGAACTCCTCGACGAAGCCGCCAGGGTCGGCCAGGGTCTGCTCCTGCTCGATCTCACGCTCGATACGGTCCGCGAGCGCCCGGAGCCGCCGCAAGGCCTCCCGGTCGCCGCTGTCGGCGGCGGCGATCTCGATCCGCAAGCGCTCGAGATCGGCCTTCAGTTGTTCGATGGGCACTTTTCAGTCGCCTCGCGGGGGCAGAGCGCGCCCGCGACTCATTGCTCGGTGACCGCGAGCGAGACGTCGTACACGCCCGCCTCGCGTGCGGCGTCGGCGATGGCGATGAAGGTTTCGGTATTGGAGTTGTTGTTGGCGCGAATCACCACTGCGGCCTCGGGATTCTCGGCGTGGGCACGCTCGATGTTGGCGCGCACGGAACGGACGTCGATGCGTCGGCCATCGAACCAGATCTCGTCGTTGGTGGTGACCATGAACAGCATGTTCTTGCTCTCGGAATCGCTCTCGTCCTGCGATTCCGGGCGCTGCACTTCGATACCGGCCTCCTTGAGGAACGACGCGGTGACGATGAAGAAGATCAGCATGATGAACACGACGTCGAGCATCGGCGTCAGGTCGATATCGGACTCTTCGTCGGCTTTGCGGTGCGGAATGTGACTGGCGGCCATTCGGTCTCTCCGTGGTGCCGACCCGGGTTCCGGGCGTCAGGCGAAGAGCGCGATTGTAATGCAAAGGCGGGACGGGCCCAAGCATCCCGTTCAGTCGGCAACCAGCTGTTCGGCGACCAGTCTCGGCGCCGGACAGTCGATGGCCGTCGCGACGATCTGCAACATCAGGCTTTCCTGCTCGGTGATCCGCTCGTCGGCCCGGATCGCGGCGATACAGGCCTTTAGAATGCGCGGCTTCAGCAGCGGGTAGGCCTGGGCCAGGCGATGCAGGGCACGGTCGAGCTCAACGTGCTCGCGCTGCGCGTCGTGATGCAGGCGCAGGCCCGTCAGGCCCAGGCTTTCGTTGGCCGCATCCAAGGCCTGCTGTGCCGATCCGGGCTGGGTGTCGTCGAGCTGCACCAGCGCCGACAGGACCAGCTCGAGGCTGCTGCGCAGCGTCGCCAGGCGCCGGAACCGCGGTCTCGGCGGCTGCGGTCGCGCCAGGACGGCGCGCAGCTGCCGGTACGCGGCCCAGGCGACCAGGTCCGGGGCATCGGCGGCGTCGAACAGTCGCAGCAGGCCCTCGCGCAGGTCCTCGCGGGTGTACTCGTCGAGCCCCTGCAGGGTCGGCGCCAGCAGTTCCACGAGTTCGAGCCGCGCGCGGCGGCCCTGCCCGGCCAGGCGCTTCCCGAACGCCGCGGCCTCTCCGGCACGGTCGGGGGCGAGCTGTTCGAGCACGGCAAGTTGCCTGGCACGGCGCTGCGTCTCCGGGTCCAGCAGCAGGGCGCAGGCCAGCGCGGGCGCCGCCAGCGGACGGCCTGCAGCCGCCACCAGGCCGGGGTCGAGCACCGCGCCGGCCGGCGTTTCGATAGCGGCTACCGCTGCGTCGGCAGCGGGCATCGGGGCCGGGACTGCCGGCGTTGGCTCAGGGGCCGGGACTGCCGGCGCTGTCTCAGGCGCCGGTTCGGGCGGCGCCACCGCAGCAGGCGCCAGTGCCGACGCCATCGGCTCGCTGCCGTACTCGGCGGCAACCTGCGCCGGGAACTGTCCGTCCCAGCGCGGATCGATGCGCCGGATCCGTTCGTCGAGCGGCGGGTGCGTGGCGAGCGGTGAACGCAGGCGCCGTCGCAGGGCATCGGCAAAGAACAGGTGAGCCGACTCGCCGGCGCGTGGATTGTCGACACGGCTCTCGCGCAGCGCGCCACCGATCCTCTTCAGGGCGCCGGCGATGCCGTCCGGATTGCGCGTGAACTGTACCGCCGAGGCGTCGGCGAGAAACTCACGCTGACGGGATACGGCCGCCTTGATCAGGCTGCCGAAAAAGCTGCCGCCGGCACCGAGTACGATCAGGCCGAATCCGGTCAGGGCGATCGCCGCGGTGCCGCTGGCCTTGCGGCCCCCGAGCCGGGAGTTGCGCATGCCGCGCAGCAGGATGCGGCCGATCTGCGCGAGAAACAGGATGCCGTTCAGGACGACGATCAGGCGCAGGTTCAGACGCATGTCGCCGTTCAGGATATGGCTGAATTCGTGCGCGATGACGCCCTGCAGCTCGTCGCGGGTCAACTGCCTGAGCGCCCCCCGGGTTATCCCGATCACCGCGTCATTCGGCGTGTACCCGGCGGCAAAGGCGTTGATGCCCATTTCGCCTTCCAGTACGAAGACCCGCGGCACCGGTGTACCGGCAGCCAGCGCCATTTCCGCCACCACGTTGAGCAGGCGGCGCTCGTCGGGGTCACTGCTGTCGGCCGCGACGGCACGGCCGCCGAGACCCTCCGCGACGGCGGCGCCACCGCGCCGCAACTGCAGCATGCGCACGACAGAGGCCAGCCCGATGACCGCCAGCATCGCGGCGCTGACGCCCAGGGCAAGTTCGCCATCGAAACGCAGACCCGGCTGGGCCTGCCCGGGGTTGGCGATGGCCAGTGCGACGATGACGAGAATGTTGACGAGCAGGACCAGCAGCAAAACCGCCAGCCCGAACAGGCCGAGCAACAGGCTGGTGTTGCGCCGGGCCAGGTCCTGGCCGGCAAAGAAGTCCATGGCGGCGAGCGTCGTTCCGGTTTAGAAGCTGACCTTCGGTGCCGCCTGGATCGCCGGGCTGTCCTCGAACTCGAGCAGGCTGGCATCCTTGGCATGGCCGAACATGCCGGCCACCGCAACCGGCGGGAACGACTGCCTGTAGGTGTTGTAAGCCATGACCGCGTCGTTGAACGCCTGGCGCGCGAACGCGACGCGGTTCTCGGTACTCGAGAGCTCTTCGGACAGTTGCCGCATGTTCTGGTCGGCCTTGAGGTCCGGGTATGCCTCGACGACGACCTGCATGCGCCCGAGGGCGCTGCCGAGCATCCGTTCGGCGCCGGCCAGGGCGTCGATCGCCTGGCCGTCGGTCGGGTCGCCGGCGGCCTTGCCGAGCGCCTCGACGCCCTGGTTGCGTGCCGCGATCACCGCTTCGAGAGTCTCACGCTCGTGGCTCAGGTACCCCTTCGCGGTCTCGACCAGATTCGGAATCAGGTCGTAGCGCCGCTTGAGCTGGACTTCGATCTGCGCGAACGCGTTCTCGAAGCGGTTTTTCAGCGTGACCAGGCGGTTGTAGATCACGATCAGGCCCACCGCGATCGCAATCACGATGCCCCAGAACACCAGAGAACCGATTGACATGGCTTTTCCCCCGAGTCGGTAACCGCCGCTTATGGTACTGGCATTTGATGTCGATCGGCAGTCCGTCGCCGCCGCCGATCGACCGATTCGCGACACAGGTCGCGCCGGGGGGTGGCCGGCGCTGCTCTGCAAGCTGTCGGACCGGGCAGCGACGTCACGCCCGGAGCCGCAAGGACGTCAGAACGAGGCGTTGCCCGGCGTGCGCGGAAACGGAATCACGTCGCGGATGTTCTCCATGCCGGTGACGTAGCTCAGCAGGCGTTCGAAACCGAGGCCGAAGCCGGCGTGGGGCACGCTGCCGTAGCGGCGCAGGTCGCGGTACCACCACAGCTGTTCGCGCATCGCCTCGTCGATGCGCGAGTCGAGCACGTCGAGACGCTCCTCACGCTGGCTGCCGCCGATGATCTCGCCGATGCCCGGCGCCAGCACGTCCATGGCGGCGACCGTGCGGCCGTCGTCGTTCAGGCGCATGTAGAAGGCCTTGATGTCCGCCGGGTAGTCGGTGACGACCACCGGGCGGCCGACGTGCGTCTCGGTCAGGTAGCGCTCGTGCTCCGATTGCAGGTCCAGACCCCACTCGACCGGAAACTCGAAGCTCTGGCCGCTGCGCTGCAGGATGTCGATGGCCTCGCCGTAGCCGATGCGCTCGAAGCGCGACTCGATCACGCCCTCGAGCCGCGACAGCACGTCCTTGTCGATGCGCTGGGCGAAAAAGGCCATGTCGTCCTCGCAGGCGTCCAGGACCTCGCGCAGCACCGTCTTGAGCATGTCTTCGGCAAGGTCGATGTCGTCCTGCAGGTCGGCGAAGGCGATCTCCGGCTCGATCATCCAGAACTCCGCCAGGTGCCGGCTGGTGTGCGAGTTTTCCGCCCGGAAGGTCGGGCCGAAGGTGTAGACCCGGGACATCGCCAGGCAGTAGGCCTCCACGTTCAACTGGCCGGAGACCGTGAGAAAGGTCTCCGCAGCGAAAAAGTCGGCGGCAAAGTCCGGCTGCCCGCCGGCGTCGCGCGGCAGGTTGACGAGATCCAGGGTGCTGACGCGGAACAGGTCACCGGCGCCCTCGCAGTCCGACGCGGTGATGATCGGGGTATTGATCCAGTGAAAGTCCCGCTGCTGCAGGTAGCGGTGAATCGCGCCGGCGAGTGCCGTACGCACGCGGGTGATCGCGCCGAAGGTGTTGGTGCGGGGTCGCAGGTGCGCGACGCCGCGCAGGTACTCGAAGCTGTGGCGCTTCTTGGCGACCGGGTAGGTCTCCGGGTCGTCCACGGCACCAACCAGCGCGAACTCGCTCGCCTGCACCTCGACGGTCTGGCCCTTGCCCTGGCTCGCGACCAGGGTACCCCGGACCTCGACGGCACTGCCGGTGCCGGCGGTCAACACGTCGCGCTCGTAGTTCTCCAGTTCGCCCGGCGCCACGACCTGCAGGGACGCAAAGCAACTGCCGTCGTGCAGCTCGACGAACGAAAAGCCCCCTTTCGAGTCGCGCCGGCTGCGGACCCAGCCCCGCACGCAAACCGCGTCGCCGACGCTCACGTCGCCCCGGTGTATCGCCTTGATCGTCCAGTGTTTCACGGGCTCGTCTCTCCTTAACTGGCTTGCTTGCGCGACGCTCAGGCCTCGCTGAGCAGCGCGCGTACGATGGGTCCGTTGGCCTGAGGAAAGCGCAGACTGGCGAGCTCGTCGAGGCTCACCCAGCGCAGCGGTTGCCCCTGGCGCCCCTCGGGTCGGCCCTCGAAGCGCTGTACCCGCCAGACGTCGAGCAGTACGTGCTTGTCGCCGTAGTCGTGCTCGATACGCAGCATCGGCTCCGCCGCCTCGACCCGAATACCGAGTTCCTCGTCGAGCTCGCGTGCCAGGGCTGCTTCGATGGTCTCGACGCCTTCGCGCTTGCCACCGGGAAACTCCCAGAGCCCACCCTGATGCGCATCATCCGCGCGCCGCGCCACCAGGACCCGCCGGCCCTGGCGGATTACCCCGACGGCCACGTGGACCGGTTCAGCTGCGGTATTCGGCATTGATGCGTACGTAGTCGAAGGACAGGTCGCAGGTCCAGATCCGCGCGGCTGCGGTGCCGCGGCCGAGACCGATGTCGATGGTGATCTCGTCCCGGTCCATCACACGCTGGCCATCCTCCTCGGTGTAGCCCGGGTCGCGGGCTCCCGCCGTGACGATGCGCAGCCCGTCGAGTTCGATGCTGACACCGCCGATATCGAGTTCCGCGACGCCGGCGCGCCCGATCGCGGCGAGCAGGCGACCCCAGTTCGCGTCGCTGGCGAACAGCGCGGTCTTGACCAGCGGCGACTCGGCCACCGCGAACGCCACGGCGCGCGCCTCGGACTCGTCCCGCGCAGCGGCAACTTCGATGGTCACGAACTTGCTCGCGCCCTCGGCGTCGCGCACGAGGCCCTGCGCGAGTTCGACAGCGACCTCTTCGATCGCGCGGCGCAGCGCGTCGCGCTCGTCCCCGGTCAGCGAGTCCCAGCCGGCACCGGCCGCGCCGGTCGCCAGCAGCACGCAGGCGTCGTTGGTCGACGTGTCGCCATCGAC
>CAZOUC010000014.1:0-1813 GCA_964582825.1 uncultured Enterobacteriaceae bacterium
ATTTCCGGCCCGCTGACCTTGGGTTCCTGCCGGGCCCGCCGTTCGCGGCGTGACCGGGCCGGTTGCGCTTCGGCGATGACCGGCCGCGCCGGGGCGCTGCGCCGGTCCCGCCACCAGGCCAGCAGCGCCTGGATACGACCCAGCAGCCAGCTGCCGGCGCGGCCTGCGCGCTCGACGAGCAGCAGGGTCTGGCGCCCGGTGTCGTCCATCAGCTTCAGCCAGGACAGGTCGGTGAACACGGTCACCCCGAACAGCAACAGGGGCACCAGCAGCAGCTGACTGCCCGTGACGCTGAATGCATGCACCATGGCGCGGGCCACCGCTTCGCCGAACATGCCCCCGCTGCCACTCGGCAGCGGCGTGGGACCGGGCGCGACGTGCAGTGCGACCAGCGCCGTCGCGGCGATGACCACCAGCACGAAGCCGAGGCTGCGGATTGCGAGGAGCAGCGGGTCGAAGCGGGCAAACGCGCTTCGGTCGCGGAAAATCCGATAGGCGCGAAAGCCGAGCAGCACGGGAAACAGGTACGCGACGCGGCCGAACAGGGACAGCAGCACGTCGGCCACCCAGGCACCGGTAGGTCCGCCGGCGTTCTCGATGGCGCCGCCGTGCCCGGTGCTTGACCAGCCCGGATCGGACGGGCTGTACGTCCCGAGCGCCAGCAGCAGGTACAGGGCCAGCGCGCAGCAGGCGATCAGGGCGCCCTCGCGCAGCCCGTGAATGACCAGGGGCGGTGCCGGGGGCTTGGCGCTGGCGGTGGATCTGCGGCTCATCCGGCAAGTATAGAAGCTGCGACAAAGTTTGCAGGGAGGCGATCCGCGGCGCCGATCGGACGGTATAATGCGATGTTTTGTAGAGAAATTTCGGGAGATTTGGCGGAATGACGGACGTCCAGCACCACCCATTGATCATTCTCGGCTCGGGGCCTGCCGGATATACGGCGGCAGTCTACGCCGCGCGTGCCAACCTGCGACCGGCGATGATTACCGGGCTGCAGCAGGGCGGCCAGCTCACGACGACTACCGAGGTCGAGAACTGGCCGGGCGGCCACGAACACCTGCAGGGCCCCGAGTTGATGGACGAGATGCGCAAACACGCCGAACGCTTCGACGTGCCCCTGATTTTCGACCAGATCACCGCGGCCGACCTCTCGCGCCGCCCCTTCGTCCTCGACGGTGACGCGGGGCGTTACAGCTGCGACGCATTGATCATTGCCACCGGTGCCTCCGCCCAGTACCTCGGACTCGAATCCGAGCAGGCCTTCCTCGGTCGCGGCGTAAGCGCCTGCGCGACCTGTGACGGCTTCTTCTACCGCAACAAGAAGGTCGCGGTCGTCGGCGGCGGCAACACCGCAGTCGAGGAGGCCCTGTACCTCGCCAACCTGGCCAGTGAGGTCGTGCTGGTGCATCGCCGCGACGCTTTGCGGGCCGAGAAGATCCTGCAGCAACGCCTGTTCGACCGCGAACGCGAAGGCAAGGTGACGATCCGCTGGGACAGCGTGCTCGACGAGGTGCTCGGCGACGAGTCGGGCGTGACCGGCATGCGCCTGCGCTCGGTCAAGGACGGCGGCACCGACGAGATCGACCTGGCCGGGGTGTTCATCGCCATCGGCCACATTCCCAACACCGGCATCTTTGCCGGGCAGCTGGAGATGGAAAACGGCTATATTCGGGTCCGCAGCGGCAGCGAGGGTTTCGCCACGGCAACCAGCGTCCCGGGCGTATTCGCCGCCGGCGACGTGGCGGACCACGTGTACCGGCAGGCCATCACGTCGGCCGGATTCGGCTGCATGGCGGCCCTGGACGCGGAGCGC
>CAZOUC010000014.1:1823-5072 GCA_964582825.1 uncultured Enterobacteriaceae bacterium
GATTATCCGCCTTACCCAGGCCTTGCAGCCGAAACGCTTCCTCGACGGCGACAACGCGCGCATTCCGTCACCGGAGGCCGTCGCGACCGCGTGATCGACTGGCTCGACGCCGCGTCGCTGGAATTCCCCGACCCGCAACGGGCCCTGCAGCGGCCCAACGGCCTGCTCGCGATGGGCGGTGACCTGCGGCCGGAGCGCCTGCTGGCCGCCTACAGCCGCGGCATCTTTCCCTGGTATGACGAGACGCAGCCGATTCTGTGGTGGTCGCCGGATCCGCGCGCGGTGCTGTTCACCGATGCCCTGCACGTCAGCCGCAGCCTGCGCCGGGCGTCGCGACGCCTGCAGCTGAGCATCACCGTCGATCGCGCTTTCGAGCAGGTCATTGCCGCCTGCGCCGAGCCGCGCGGTCCCGGTGAAGGCACCTGGATAACGCCCGAGATGCGCCGGGCCTACTGTCGCCTGCACCGGCTCGGCGACGCCCACTCGGTCGAGTGCTGGCAGGACGGAAATCTCGTCGGCGGTCTGTACGGCGTCGCCATCGGACGCGTGTTCTTCGGCGAGTCGATGTTCAGCCGCATCAGCCAGGCGTCCAAGCTGGCGCTGGTCGAACTGGTCGCCGGTCTGCGCCTGTGGGGCTTTCCGCTGGTCGACTGCCAGCAGGACACCGAGCATCTGCGCAGCCTGGGCGCGCGGACGATTGCCCGAGCGGAATTTCTCGATATAGTTACGGTCGAGACGCGAAAACCCGGCATCGTCGGCTCCTGGTCTGAGCGCTGGCCGACGCGCCGCAGCGGAGCCGATCCGTCATGACCTCACTGGCCAATCTGCGCGTATTCGCGACCCATCCCCACGACTGCAGCTACCTCGAAGGCGAGCGCGCGACAACCCTGTTCGTCGACCCCAATGCCCATGTCGACCGGAGCCTGTACAGCCAGCTGTCCCTGATCGGTTTCCGGCGCAGCGGCGCCCACCTGTACCGTCCGCACTGCGAGGCCTGCCAGGCCTGCGTACCGGCGCGGGTGCCGGTCGACGGTTTCACCCCGAACCGCGGCCAGCGCCGGGTCTGGCGCCGCAATGCCGACGTGGTGGTCGGTCAGGTGGACCGCATCGACGACGACGAGCATTACCGGCTGTACTGTGACTACATCCACCTGCGGCACGGCGACGGCGACATGTATCCGCCGGACCAGCAGCAGTACGAGAGTTTTCTCGGTGAAGCCTGGGACTGCACGCGTTACCTGGATTTTCGTGTCGGAGGACGGCTGGTTGCGGTCGCGGTGACGGACCAGCTCGACTGCGGTCTGTCGGCGATCTACACCTTTTTCGACGCGACGGAGGCCGGACGCAGTCTCGGCAGCTACGCGATCCTGTACCAGTTGGAGCTGGCGCGGCAGCTCGGCCTGCCGGCGCTGTATCTCGGTTACTGGATCAACAACTGCCGCAAAATGAGCTACAAGGTCGCGTACCGGCCGATCGAGCTGTTCCAGCAGGGGCGCTGGAGCCGCTACCGCTGACGCGGCCGGCGGCGACTGGGTAATTTTCCCAACTGGCTACCCGCGCGGCTTTGAGGCACAATGCGCGCCGACCTGTTCGGGCGATACGAGGTTCGCACGCCGCATGGCGAAAGAAGATGTCATCGAATTCGAGGGCGAGGTGATCGACACCCTGCCCAACACGACGTTCCGGGTGAAGCTCGAGAACGATCACGTGATTACAGCGCACATCTCGGGCAAGATGCGCAAGAACTACATCCGCATCCTGACCGGCGACAAGGTCAAGGTCGAGATGACGCCGTACGACCTGACCAAGGGTCGCATCACCTACCGCGAGCGTTGAGCCGCAGCGCCGCCCGGTACTGACCCGCCCCTTCAGGCTAATTCGGCTTCCGTTTCCAGAATCAGCTTGCCGTCCTCGTCCACCGTGACGTGGACGACGCCCGGGCTGTCTTCCAGATCTCCGAACAGCAGCATGTCCGCGAGCGGTTTCTTGATGTGCTCCTGGATGACGCGGGCCATCGGTCGCGCGCCCATCTTCTCGTCGTAGCCCTTTTCGACCAGCCAGTGTCGCGCCTCGTCCGACACGTCGAGCTGCACTTTGCGGTGGTCGAGCTGCGCCTGCAGTTCGGTCAGGAACTTGTCGACGACCGTCAGCACGATGTCCTGCGGGAGCGCTTCGAACTGGATGATCGCGTCCAGGCGATTGCGGAATTCGGGCGTGAACATCCGGCGGATCACCTCCATCGCGTCGGTCGAGTGGTCCTGCTCGGTGAAGCCGATCGAGCGCCGGCTGACGGCCTCGGCACCGGCGTTGGTGGTCATGATGATGACCGTGTTGCGGAAGTCCGCCTTGCGGCCGTTGTTGTCGGTCAGGGTGCCGTGGTCCATCACCTGCAGCAGCAGGTTGAATACTTCCGGGTGCGCCTTCTCGATCTCGTCGAGCAGCACGATGCTGTGCGGCTGCTTGGTGACCGCATCGGTGAGCAGACCGCCCTGGTCGAAGCCGACGTAACCCGGCGGCGCGCCGATCAGGCGCGACACCGTGTGGCGTTCCATGTACTCGCTCATGTCGAAACGAATCAGCTCCAGCCCCATGATTCGCGCCAGCTGTCGGCACACCTCGGTCTTGCCGACCCCGGTCGGGCCGGCAAACAGGAACGAGCCGATCGGCTTGTCCCCTTCCTTGAGCCCGGCGCGCGACATCTTGATCGCGTTCGACAGGGCGTCGATCGCGAGGTCCTGGCCGAACACGACCATTTTCAGGTTGTCATCGAGCTTGCGCAGCGCTTCCTTGTCCGACGTCGAGACGCTGCGCGGCGGAATCCGCGCCATCTTGGCGACGATGGCCTCGACGTCGCCGACACCGATGGTCTTCTTGCGTTTGCTCGGCGTCTGCAGGCGCTGGTAGGCGCCGGCCTCGTCGATGATGTCGATGGCCTTGTCGGGCAGGAAGCGGTCGGTGATGTGCCGCTTCGCGAGCTCTGCTGCGGCCCGCAGCGCCTTGTTGCTGAAGCGCAGGTCGTAGTGCTCTTCGAAACGCGATTTCAGGCCCTTGAGGATCTCGTAGGTCTCCTCGACGCTCGGTTCGTTGACGTCGACCTTCTGAAAACGGCGTGACAGGGCGCGGTCCTTGTCGAAGATGCCGCGGTACTCCTGGAACGTCGTGGAGCCGATGCAGCGGATGTCGCCGGAGCTGAGCAGCGGCTTGAGCAGGTTGGATGCGTCCATGACGCCGCCGGACGCTGCGCCGGCA
>CAZOUC010000014.1:5082-10049 GCA_964582825.1 uncultured Enterobacteriaceae bacterium
GATGGTGTGGATCTCGTCGATGAACAGAATCGCGTGTTCGCGCTTGCGCAACTCGGCGAGCAGGCCCTTGAAGCGCTTCTCGAAGTCGCCCCGGTACTTGGTCCCGGCGAGGAGCGAGCCGAGATCGAGGGAGTAGACGACGCTGCCCTCGACGACGTCCGGGACCTCGCCGTCGACGATGCGCTTGGCCAGGCCCTCGGCGATGGCCGTCTTGCCCACGCCGGACTCGCCCACGAGCAGCGGGTTGTTCTTGCGGCGCCTGGCCAGGATCTGTGACACACGCTCGAGTTCGACGCTGCGGCCGACCAGAGGGTCGATGCGACCGGCCTTGGCCTCCTCGTTCAGGTTGGTGGCGAAGGCGTCGAGCGGGTTGGATTCGCCGTTCTCGGTGGCGCTCTGCTCTTCCTGTCCCTGCTCGAAACCGCTGCCCGAGGCGCTGGTGCCGCCCTCACGGGTGACCTTGGAGATACCGTGGGTGATGTAGTTGACGACGTCGATGCGTGCGATGTTCTGCTTCTTCAACAGGTACACGGCCTGGCTCTCCTGTTCGCTGAACAGGGCGACGAGGACGTTCGCGCCGGTCACTTCGCTCTTGCCGGAACTCTGTACGTGGAATACGGCACGCTGCAGCACCCGCTGGAAGCCCAGGGTCGGCTCGGTATCGCGCTCCTGGTCGTCTTCGGGAATCAGCGGCGTGGACGCCTCGATGAATTCGTACAGTTCCTTGCGCAGGTCGTTGAGGTCGGCACCGCAGGCGATCAGCACATTGGCCGCCGAATCGTTGTCGAGCAGCGCCAGCAGCAGGTGTTCGACGGTCATGAACTCGTGCCGCCGGGAGCGAGCCCCCTTGAAGGCCCCGTTCAGGGTCATCTCCAGGTCCTTACTCAGCATACCGCGCCTCCTCGGATCGTGCTGACACAACAGTCAACGCTCTTCATCCTCCACCGCCTCGATTTCGCACAGCAGGGGGTGTTCATTCTCGCGTGCGAAGCGAATGACCTGGGCGGCCTTCGACTCCGCAATATCCCGAGTATAGACCCCGCACACGGCACTTCCCTCGGTGTGCACCGTCAGCATGATCCGGGTCGCCTTCTCGAGGTTCATGCCGAAAAATATCTGCAAGACCTGTACCACGAACTCCATCGGCGTGTAGTCGTCGTTCAGCATCAGAACGCGGTACAGGGGCGGACGCTTCAGCTCCGGATCCGACTCCTGCACCGCGGTGTCACCGACCTGATCGGGTACCGTCGGTAGATCCCTGTCAGCCATCGCGGTCCTTAGCGTCGTTTAACGTTCAATACCATGCCACTCGTGGCTTTGGACCACAAGCGGCCTGAAACATTACACGGCACAGCGCTTGACAGGCGGTGTCGCGCTTGTTTAATAGGGAGCTTCAGGGGGATGGTCAATGATGCACCAACTGCATCCGTTTCCCCTGTACGGCACCGAATACGAACGCATAAGCGGGGCCGGTTCGACAAGAATTAAAAAGGGAAATGGTCATGCAGAACGGTACGGTCAAGTGGTTCAACAACGCCAAGGGATACGGCTTCATCCTGCCCGAGTCCGGTGACGGTGATGTGTTTGCGCACTACTCTGCGATCGAGATGGAAGGTTACAAGACCCTGAAGGCTGGACAGACCGTCCAGTTCGAGGCAGAAGCGGGGCCCAAGGGTCTGCACGCCACCACCATCTGCCAGGCGCCGGATGCCGACATCGGGACGGGAGGCGGCGCCGCGCTCGGCTGAACTCTGCCGGCGGCAAGACGTCGCGCCGGCAGCCCTGCCGAGGCTGGGGAGCGCCGCCACGACGGGCGACGCCCCCGATTCCGGGTTCAGTCCATGTGGGCGATGATCGCCTGTCCGAACTCGGAACTGCTGAGCAGCGTGGCGCCGTCCATGAGACGCTCGAAATCGTAGGTCACCGTTCTCGCCCCGATGGCGCCGTTCATGCCGCGGATGATCAGGTCGGCGGCCTCGTTCCAGCCCATGTGACGCAGCATCATCTCCGCGGACAGGACCAGGGAGCCCGGGTTGACCTTGTCCTGGCCGGCGTACTTCGGCGCGGTGCCGTGGGTCGCCTCGAACAGGGCCACGCGGTCACTGAGATTGGCGCCCGGCGCGATGCCGATGCCGCCCACGCAGGCGGCGAGCGCGTCCGACAGGTAATCGCCGTTCAGGTTCAGGGTGGCGATGACGCTGTACTCGGCCGGCCTGGTCAGGATCTGCTGCAGCATCGCGTCCGCGATGACGTCCTTGATGACGATGTCCGTGCCGCTGGTCGGGTTGCGGACGGTCATCCACGGACCGCCGTCCAGCAGCTGCCCTCCGAACTCGTCCCGCGCCAGCTCGTAGCCCCATTCCTTGAAGGCGCCTTCGGTGAACTTCATGATGTTGCCCTTGTGCACCAGGGTGACCGACGGCAGGTCCTGGTCGATCGCATACTGGATCGCGCGGCGGACCAGGCGCTTGGTGCCCTCTTCCGACACCGGCTTGACGCCGATGCCGCACTGCTGCGGGAAGCGGATCTTGGTGACGCCCATCTCCTCCCGGAGGTAGGCGATGACCTTGTCGGCTTCCGGCGTACCCGCCTTCCACTCGATACCCGCATAGATGTCCTCGGAGTTCTCGCGGAAAATCACCATGTTGGTCTTGGCGGGCTCACGCACCGGCGAAGGCACGCCCTCGAACCAGCGCACCGGGCGCTGGCAGACGTACAGGTCCAGTTCCTGGCGCAGTGCGACGTTCAGGGAGCGGAAGCCGCCGCCGACCGGGGTGGTCAGCGGCCCCTTGATGGCCACCGAGTATTCCCGGATCGCGTCGAGGGTTTCTGCCGGGAACCAGTCCCCGTCGTAGAGCTCTGCCGCCTTCTCGCCGGTGTAGATCTCCATCCAGCTGATACGACGTGCGCCGTCGTAGGCTTTGGCGACTGCGGCGTCGACCACCTCGAGCATCACCGGGCTGATGTCGACACCAATGCCGTCACCCTCGATGTAGGGGATGATCGGCTGGTCGGGCACGGCGAGCGTATTGTCTTCGTTGACGGTAATCTTGGCGCCTTCGCCGGGCACTTTGATATGTTGATAGGCCATGATGAGCTCCACTAGAACCAGGGTTGGGAATCGGTCCCGGACTGGCCGCAGCGGAACCGCTGCGGCTGCCGATCAGCGGCGGCGCAGTATAACAGACGCACTGCGCGGGCGCGGAAAGCCATGAGCGCCGCCGGGGATCCACGCGCCTACCCGCACCTCACGGTGGCCTGCATCGTCGAGCAGGAGGGCCGCTTCCTGTTCGTCGAGGAGCGCGTCGACGGCGCTCTGGTGCTGAACCAGCCGGCCGGACACGTCGAGCCGGCGGAGACCCTGCCGGCGGCGGCCCGCCGCGAGACGCTCGAGGAAACCGGCTGGGAGGTCGAGCTCACCGCCCTGCTCGGCACGGCCTGCTACACGGGCGTCAACGGGGTCAGCTACCACCGTGTCGCGTTCGCGGCGCGGCCCCTGCAGCGGCTCGAGGGCGCAGCACTCGATCCCGAGATCGAGGCCGTCCACTGGCTCAGCGCCGGGCAGGCGCAGCAGCAGGCGCAGCGCATGCGCAGTCCGCTGGTGCTGGCGACCCTGCGCCGCCATCTCGACGCGCAGCACTATCCGCTGGAGTTCATCTACTCATGAGCGGGGCGGGCGACCTGGTCATCGTCGGCATGTCCGGGGGCGTGGATTCCTCGGTGGCCGCCAGCCTGCTGATCGAGCAGGGCCACCGGGTCGCCGGCCTGTTCATGAAGAACTGGGAGGAAGACGACGGGCCGACCTGGCCGACGCCCAGGCGGTCTGCGATCGGCTTGGCATCGTGCTGCACACCGCCAATTTTGCGGCCGAGTACTGGGACCGGGTGTTCGAGTATTTCCTGGATGAGTACCGCGCCGGACGCACGCCCAATCCCGACGTACTGTGCAACCGCGAGATCAAGTTCGCGGTGTTCGCCGACTACGCCCGCGCGCTCGGTGCGGGACACATTGCCACCGGCCACTACGCGCGCCGCAGCGTCGGCGCCGACGGCAGCGCGCGCCTCTACAAGGCCGTCGACGCCGGCAAGGACCAGACCTATTTCCTGCACGCCGTCAGCGCCGCGCAGCTCGCGCCCTGCCTGTTCCCGCTCGGCCACCTGCACAAGGACAAGGTGCGCAGTGTCGCTGCCGAGCGGGGCCTGCCCACCTACGCCAAGAAGGACAGTACCGGTATCTGCTTCATCGGTGAACGCCGTTTCGCCGACTTCCTGCGCCGTTACCTGCCGGCGCAGCCCGGCCTGATCGAGAGCGTCGACGGCGTGACGCTCGGCGAGCACGGTGGCCTGATGTACTACACGATGGGTCAGCGCCAGGGGCTCGGCATCGGCGGGCGCGCCGGCGCTGAGCACGAACCCTGGTACGTGGTGGACAAGGATCTCGAGCGCAACGTCCTGATCGTGGCCCAGGGCGCCGATCACCCTGCCCTGTTCCACGGCGGATTGCGCGCCAGCGGCGCGCACTGGATTCACCATCCGGGGGCCGGGACGGAGTGGCGCCTGCAGGCGCGCATCCGGTACCGGCAGGCAGACCAGCTCTGCCGTGTGCTGGATCTCGGCAATGGCGAGCTCGAGGTGCGCTTCGATCATGCACAGCGCGCGATCACGCCGGGTCAGTTCGCCGTGTTCTACCGCGACGACGAATGTCTCGGCGGCGCCACGATCGTCGAGCGTCTGCCATGAGCCGCAGCGAAGACCAGGCGATCGCCCTGGCGGCGCTGGTGATGTGCTGCGCCCTGGTCGACGAACTGGCGCGCAACGGCCACGCCGACGAGACCGAGCAGCGTCGGCATGATATCTACGATTCCGATGAGCGCGTCGCTTACCCTGCCGGCGCGAACCTGCGGCGGCCATCGAACGATGAGCGGGATGCCGGCATCCACCGCCTCGAGGATGGAATCGGCGGCGAAG
>CAZOUC010000014.1:10059-16223 GCA_964582825.1 uncultured Enterobacteriaceae bacterium
GAGACCGAGCAGCGCCTGCTGCTCGACTCCCTGTTCGCGTTCGATCCGCCCTCGACACGCGCGGTGTACGGCGACGTGGGCGCGCTGCGCTCCGGTCTGCTGCGACTGCAGAAACTGCTCGGCGGCGCCCCCGACGACGCCCTGCGGCTGCCGCTGCGCTACGCGATGACCGTCGTCCAGCTGGCGGACCGCCTGCGCCGCGATCGGGCCATGCTCGCGGTGCTCGGCGAACGCCTCGCCGCGCTGGCCTCCGATGAGCCGGCCGGGTTGGACGCGCTGTGCGCCGAACTGGCAAACCTGTACCAGGACACGCTCAGCACCCTGACCCCGCGCGTGCAGGTGGTCGGCGACGCCGGGCACCTGCAGCGTCGCCCGGTTGCCGAGCACATCCGCGCCCTGCTGCTCGCGGCGGTGCGCGCTGCGATTCTCTGGCAGCAGCGCGGCGGGCGACGCTGGCGCATCCTGCTGCAGCGTCGCCACCTGCAGAACGCGACGGAAACGCTGTTGCGCGCTTCGCTGCACTGAGCGCGGATCACGGTATCATGCGCGGCAGTGCTGACGGAGGCTGCCATGGACCTGTCCACTCTGACCGCCGTATCGCCGCTGGACGGCCGCTATGCGGCACACACCGCGCCGCTGCGTGACATCTTCAGCGAATACGGCCTGATCCGGTTTCGCGTCCTCGTCGAGGTGCGCTGGCTGCAGAAGCTGGCCAAGAACCCGTACATCGAGGAATGCGGACCCTTCGGCGACGAGGCCACGCGTTTTCTCGACGGCCTGGTCACCGGCTTTGGACCCGCCGATGCCCGCCGCATCAAGGAGATCGAGGCGCGCACCAACCACGACGTCAAAGCCGTCGAGTACTACCTCAAGGAACGCATCGCCGAGCACCAGGACCTCGCCCCGTACGTCGAGTTCGTGCACTTCGCGTGCACCTCCGAGGACATCAACAACCTCGCCCACGCGCTGATGCTGTCAGAGGCGCGGGTGGCGGTGCTCGAGCCGCTGCTGACGAGCCTGCGCGACGACCTCGTGGGGCTCGCCGAGCGCTACGCCGACTCCGCCATGCTGGCCCGCACCCACGGCCAGCCCGCCACGCCGACCACGATGGGCAAGGAGATCGCCAACGTCGTCGCGCGTCTGCAACGGCAGCTCGAGCAGTTCCAGGCGCTCACCCTCAGCGGCAAGATCAACGGCGCCGTCGGCAATTTCAATGCGCACCGGGTCGCCTACCCGGAAGTGGACTGGCAGCAGCACGCCCGGGAATTCGTGCAGAGCCTCGGGCTGCACTGGAATCCGTACACCACGCAGATCGAACCGCACGACACCATCGCCGAGTTCGCCCAGCTGATGTCGCGCATCAACACGATCCTGATCGACTTCGATCGCGACGTGTGGGGTTACATTGCACTGGGCTATTTCCGGCAGCGCGCGGTGGCCGGCGAAGTCGGCTCGTCGACGATGCCGCACAAGGTCAACCCGATCGACTTCGAGAACTCGGAGGGCAATCTCGGGCTCGCCAATGCCCTGTTCGAACACCTCGCCGCCAAGCTGCCGATCTCCCGCTGGCAGCGCGATCTGAGCGATTCGACGGTGCTGCGCAACCTGGGTGCCGGTGTCGCATACAGCCTGATTGCCTGGCAGGCGACGCGCAAAGGGCTCGGCAAGCTCGAGCTCGATGCCGCCAGGCTGTCCGAGGATCTCGACGACGCCTGGGAAGTGCTCGCCGAGGCGATCCAGACCGTGATGCGCCGCTACGGGGTCCCGGCGCCGTACGAGAAGCTCAAGGCGCTGACCCGCGGCCACCGCGTCGGCGCCGCCGAACTCGCCGAGTTCATCGCCGGGCTCGACGTTCCCCCGGAAGCCCGCGACCGCCTGGCGGCCCTGACGCCCGCGAACTACATCGGCGACGCGGACCAGCAGGCGCGCAACATCTCCCGCTGGCTGCGGTGAACGCGGCGCCGGGCGAACTGCGCTTTGCCGGCTGGCTGCAGCTCCAGTCGCAGGTGGACCCGATTCGCGAGCGGGTGTTCGTCGAGGAACAGGGTATCGTCCCTGCCGTCGTGTGGGATCCGCTCGACGCCGATGCCGTGCACGCCGTGGTGCTGTCAGCCGGCGACGCGGTCGGCTGCTGCCGGCTGCGTCGGGTCGGCGACCGGGTCAAGCTCGAACGTATGGCGGTGCTGGCCGGAGAGCGCCGGCGCGGCCGCGGTCGCGAGCTCGTCGGGGGCGTCCTGCGCTGGGGGCGGGACCGTTCCTTGACCGGCGTGGTGCTGCATAGTCAAATGACGGCATCCGGCTTCTACCTGCGTTGCGGCTTTCGCGCGGTCGGGGAACCGTTCCTCGAAGCCGGCATTCTTCACCAGGCCATGGAATTCCAGTTCGACGATGCATCCCAGGGCTGAAGGCCGCGTCGAGATCGACGCCACCGAACCGGTGGCGCCGCAGTTGCGGCGCCTGGTCGAAAACGGCCGTCAGCTGGTGCGGATCTTCTCCGACGAATTGACGCCGGAAGTCTTCGACGACGAGGAGCTGACGGCCGCCCTGTCGGAGCTGGCGCGCCGCAATCGTCGCTCCGAGGTGCGTATCCTGATCAAGGACAGTCGTCTGCTGATCGGGCGCAGTCACCACCTGGCCAGCCTCGCGCAGCGTCTGCCGAGCCTGGTACGCGTCCGCAAGCTGACCTACTGTCCCGAGCTCTACGTCGCCAATTACCTGCTGGTCGACGATCGCGGGCTGTGGTACGACCCGCGCGACGACGACAAGTCGAGTTTCATCAACGACGACGACCGTCCGATGGTCAAGAACCTGTCCCTGCAGTTCGACGAGCTGTTCGCAAAGAGTCAGGCGGACCCGGAGCTGCGCAGCGTGGGAATCTGAGCCGATGGTCCGCGCCGTCCTGCTGGTCGCTGCCCTGCTGCACGGCGCGGCGCTGTCCGCGGCGCCGGCAGTCAAGCGCCTGGATGCCGCGACACTGCGCGGTGAGGTGTTCCAGGATCCGGCCACAGAGATCAGCGAGGAAGACAGTGAACTCGGCCGCAGCCGTGCGCTCGACCTGCCCTGGTACGCCAGCGCGGACGGCTGCATCGAGTCCGGCGTCTACCAGACGGGCGCCAACCGCTACACGATCACCGAGCCCTACCCGTATGACGAACTGATGCTGTTCCTGGACGGTGGCGTCACCCTGCGCGACGATTCGGGCGTCACCGAGGTGCGCGCAGGCGACGCGATCTGGCTGCCGAAGGGCTGGACCGGCGTCTGGGACAGCACCGGCTACCGCAAGATCTACCTGATTTACGACTGCCCGGACTGAAGTTCGTGCACCGCGCGCCAGGCGGCGTCGATGGCCCCGTCGACGTACGCGTAGGCCTGGCTGTCCGAGTTGGCGATCGCCACGCGTCCGAACGGCTGTCTGCCCTGCACGTGCGGACCGTTATCCGGCCCCCAGTCCGGCGGGTCGTACAGCTCGTTGTACTCGTAGGCGTAACCGTGCGGCCAGCGGTTGACCGTGATGGCGGCGACGTCTGCCTCGAAGTCGAAGCCGTAGGGGGCGAGCATGCCCGTCAACTGGCGCCGCAGCCTGTCCTCGTAATCGCTGAAACTCAGGCCGAGCAGGTCGGCGCGACCGAGGCGATGCTGTTCCCGTGGCGGCCGTCCGGGGTGGGTCGGGACCTGCGTCAGGTGCATCAGGATCGGATCGTCCGGGCCGGCCGAGAACCGGTAGCCCGGCATGCTGACCGGAAAGTCGAGCATGCCGTAGCCGAAGAAGTCCTGCACGGCGCGAAAGTAGTACAGGCCGGCGCGCCGGCAGGCATGCCAGCGCCGCAGGGCGACGTTGACGTAGACCAGAGGCACCTTCTCCGCCCAGTCGAGCGCCGCGGCCTGCGCGGCCGGCAACTCGGGGCAGATGTGCGGGATCATCTGGTTGTAGCAGGCCAGGACGACGCGCTGCCCCCGCACTGTTTCCAGCCGGCCGCCGCGGACGTAGCTGACGTCGACCGCCGCACCGCCGTCCGCGTGGCGCACGTCGATCGCCGTCGCGTTCAGCCGCAGACGGGTCGATGCTCCGGCGTCGTCGAGGCGACCGTAGGCGACGCGGGCCAGCACGATGTCCTCCATCGTGCTGCCGTCGGCACAGTGCGGCAGCAGCCGCCTCAGCAGCAGGCGGGCGATGGTGGCGTTGCCGTCGGGAAAGTGGTGGATGTAGGGCTCGGCCGGCCCCTCGTCCGCGTCGTTCCACAGGCCGAGACCCGCGGTGCCCGGCATTCCCGAACGGCCGGCCTCGAGCGTGGACAGGGCGTCGTAGCCCAGGCCCCAGAGATCTTCCGACTGCCGGCGCAGCAGAGACACGACCGTCTCGGGCATACCGGCATGACGACGCAGGAAGTCGTCGTACGACAGGCGGCGCAGCAGTTCATGCCGGTCCCGGCGGTCAAGGCCGGCCAGCCAGTCCCGCTCGCTGGTCAGCAGGGTCAGCAAGGCCTCGCGATCGGCCGGCGGCAGCGGCACCTCTGCGGCGAACGACGCGGCATCGCTGCCCGCGTCGAGCATCAGCCAGGGCACCGGCAGCGGACTCGGGAGCAGGCGGTCGACGCCGTAATGTGCGGCGTCGAAGTACCACAGCGCGCCCAGTCCGTGGCGCCCGGCGAAGCCGCGGTCGTAATAGCGCTCGAAGCGCGCGGTCTCGACCCCCAGCGCGTCGAGCAGCTGCGCCGCCCGACGACCGTAGTATGCGGGGGCCTCCAGGCTCTGGCTGCCGCCGTAGCCGAGCAGCAGGCGGCCATCCACCCGGAACTCGTTACGGCGTGCGTGGCCGCCGAAATCGTCGTGGTTGTCGAGCAGCAGGATCCGAGCCGCGGGGCCTGCCTGCTGGCGGTAGAACCACGCGGCGGCGAGGCCGGAGATGCCCGCGCCGACTACAACGAGGTCGTAGGCCGGGTCGACGCGCTCGCCGGGAACCGTCCAGTGCCGTCCCTGCAGGGCGAGGTCGTGCGCGGCTTCGAAGGCGCCGTCGTGGCTGCCGCGCAGGCCGGTCAGTGCCGGTGGATAGCTGCCGGAGACCGCTGCGGCATCGAGCAGGCCGCGCGCGAACGCCTGCCGCGGTGTCAGCCCCAGCGCACTGCCGGCCACCGCGCAGCCGGCAATGAAGTCGCGGCGTTTAATCATGTTGTGCCGCGCGGACCACGAAGTGCGCCCGGGCGGTCGCCACCGGGCTGTCGCGCTGCTCCTGCCAGCAGACCACGCCGACGTTGACCAGGCTGCGGCCCTGGCGCACCACCTCGCAGCACGCCAGGGTCTCGCGCTGCAGGGCCGGGCGCAGGTAGTCCACCGAGAAGTCGACGATGCGCGGCAGGGTCTCGATGTCGGTGGCGATCAGCAGGTGCAGGCTCGCGGACAGTTCCATGAACCCACCGAGCACGCCGCCGTGGATGGCGCGCAACACGGTGTTGCCGAGATTGCTGTCCTGCGCCGACAGCCGGAACAGCCACTGACCGTCTTCATGGTGTCCGCTGACGCCGATGAGCCGTGCGTAGGGAATGGCGTCGACGAGCACGCCGACGTCACGTTCTGCACGTGCGCGGGCCAGTACCGGCCGCCAGTCGTTCATGGGGCCGGCTCCGCCCGCCGTCGCCGGCTCGGATCGATACGCGCAAAGGTCGCCATTGTCCGCGCGACCACCGTGTCCGGGTCGCCGGAGTCGCCCTGGTAGGCCTGCCCTTCGACGAACACGACGCTGCGGGTAACGCGGTAGGCGTGCGCGACGCCGTACAGGGTTGCGCCGGCCGCGGCCGGTCGCAGGTAGTCGATGCGCAGGTCCAGGGTGGGACTGGGCTCGCGGCTGTCGAGAGCGGCGATCACCGCCATGCCGCTGGCCATGTCCATCAGGGTCGTCAGGGCGCCGCCGTGGATCGTGCCGCGCAGCGGGTCGCCGATCATCGCCTCCTGGTATGGCAAGGCGAGGCGCACCCGGTCCGCGCTGGCCTCGACCAGGCGCATCTGCAGGTGCCGTGAGTGGAGGACCCGCTCGAGGACGATCTCGATGTACTCGCTCAGGCTGGTGTCGTGCATCAGGCGCCCTTCTCCTCCCGCTCGTCCGGCGCGCGCACCCGCTCGCCGAGTCCGGACTGGCGCTCGCCCGGCCGCAGCCAGGCTTCCGGCAGTCG
>CAZOUC010000015.1:0-972 GCA_964582825.1 uncultured Enterobacteriaceae bacterium
GGTCTCGGCCGAACACAGCGTGAGCTGCGAGGTGCGGGTGTATGACCGGCTGTTCGACGACCCGGCGCCCACGGCCGGCGACAAGAATTTCCTGGAACACGTCAACGGCGCGAGTCTCGAGGTCCTGCCGGGTTGCCGGGTCGAGCGCAGCCTGGCCGACGCCCCGGTCGGTCGCACCTACCAGTTCGAGCGCGAAGGGTACTACTGCCGCGACAGCCGCAGCGGTGAGGACACGCTGGTGTTCAACCGTACCATCAGCCTGCGGGACGGCTGGGGCAAGGCGGAGGCGGGCTGATGCCGACGCCTGATCTGCGGGTCTACAACACCCTGACCCGACGCAAGGAGCCACTGGCGCCGCGCCGGCCCGGTCACCTCGACCTGTACGTCTGCGGCATGACGGTGTACGACCTGTGCCACGTCGGCCATGCCCGGGCGTTTCTCGCCTTTGACGTGATCGTACGCTACCTGCGTGCCCGCGGCTGGTCGCTGCGCTATGTGCGCAACATCACCGACGTGGACGACAAGATCCTCGCCCGCGCGGCTCGTGACGGTGAGGACTACCGGGCGCTCACCGAGCGGATGATCGCAGCCATGCACGCCGATTTCGCTGCGCTCGGGATCCAGCCGCCGGACGAGGAGCCCCGCGCCACGGAGCACGTCGGCGACATGCTGCGCCTCATCGAGACCCTGGTGGCGAAGGGCCATGCCTATCCGGCCGCGAATGGCGACGTCTACTTCCGCGTCGCCAGCTTCACCGGCTACGGCAAACTGTCCGGCCGGCGTCCGGACGACCTGCTTGCCGGTGCCCGGGTCGAGGTCGGCGAGCAGAAGGAAGACCCGCGGGATTTCGCGCTCTGGAAAGCGCCCAAACCCGGTGAACATTTCTGGGAAACGGAGATCGGCCCCGGCCGGCCGGGTTGGCACATTGAATGCTCTGCGATGTCGACTGCCCTGCTCGGCTCCACTTTCGAC
>CAZOUC010000015.1:982-16085 GCA_964582825.1 uncultured Enterobacteriaceae bacterium
GAAAGCCGCACGTCCCGGCGAGGCGAGCTGGGACAGCCCCTGGGGCCCGGGGCGTCCGGGGTGGCACATCGAGTGCTCGGCGATGTCCATGCGCTGCCTCGGCGAGACCTTTGACATTCACGGTGGCGGGCCGGACCTGGTGTTCCCGCACCACGAAAACGAGATCGCCCAGTCCGAGGCCGCCACTGGCCGGACCTTCGCGAACTGCTGGATGCACGCCGGGCCGCTGCGGGTGAACGACGAGAAGATGTCCAAGTCCCTGGGCAATTTCTTCACGATCCGCGACGTCATCGAACGCTATCCGCCGGAGGTGGTGCGCTACCTGCTGATCAGCAGCCACTACCGCAGCCCGATGAACTGGTCCGAGGCCATGGTGGCCGAGGCCCGCGAATCCCTCAGCCGCCTCTACCAGGGCTTGCGCGCCTTCGCGGACCTTGCGCCGGCGGGCTGGGGGCCGGACCCGGCCAGCGCCTGGCAGCAGCGCTTCTGCGCCGCGATGGACGACGATTTCAATACGCCCGAAGCACTGGCGGTGCTGCACGATCTGGTCCGCAGCCTGAATCGTGCGCTGCGCGACGGCGACGAGGGTGCCCGATCACTCGCCGGTGAACTGAAGACGCTTGGTGGCACCCTGGGCATTCTGCAGCAGGATCCGGCGGCTTTCCTGCAGTCAGGCGGCAGCGGCGCTGCGCGGATCGACGACGCCGCCGTCGAGTCGCTGATCGCCGAGCGCGCGGCAGCAAAGAAGGCGCGTGATTTCGCCCGCGCCGACGCGATTCGCGAGCAGCTGGCCGGGCAGGGCGTGCTGCTCGAGGACAGTCGTGACGGCACGATCTGGCGCCGCGCCTGATGGCCGCTTTGATTTAACGCAATGCGCCGGGCGGGGCGAGCCGTCAGATTAGCGAGGTATAGCAGACGACGCTTCCATGACAAGGGGCATTGGGGCCGGCATGAACAGCCTGTTGGGTAAGAAGAAGGAACGCGTCGACGAAGATCACGAAATCAACGTCACGCCGCTGCTCGACGTGGTGTTCATCATGCTCATTTTCTTCATCGTCACCGCCTCCTTCGTCAAGGAGTGGGGCATCTCGCCGAATTACGAGCAGTCCGATTCGAACGTGATCAGCGAGTCCGAAAGCCAGGACATCATTTTCAACATCACCGCCACCAACGAAATCTGGCTGAACAACCGACGCATCGACCTGCGCGCGATCCGTGCCAACATCGAACGGATGTACGCCGAGAACCCCAAGGCCAAGGTCATCGTCAAAGCCGCCGACGAGGCGGAAACCGGCGTTTTCGTCACGGTCATCGATTCCGCCCGCGAGGCCGGGGTATACGACGTCGCCTTCTCCACCACCGGGCGCTGAGTGCGCCGCCGCTGCCGCGGCGGTACACTGGAACCATGGTGATCGACTGCGCCGCGAGGCCGTGACGGACCGTCACCCGCAATGTGGCCCGGAGGAGTTTGCATCCCTTTTCCTCCGGAACACGCCCCTGCTCGACGTGCGTGCCGAAGTAGAGTACGCCCGCGGCGCCTTCCCCTCTGCGATCAACGTACCGATCCTCACGACCGAAGAGCGCCATGAAGTCGGCATCGCCTACAAGCAGCGCGGCCAGCAGGCGGCTATCGATCTCGGCCACGACCGGGTGCACGGGGCGGTGCGCGAGCAGCGCATCGAAGCCTGGCGGCAGCTCGCCCAGCGCCATCCGGATCTGCGCCTGTACTGCTGGCGCGGCGGTCTGCGCTCGGCCCTGGCGCAACAGTGGCTGGCCGAGCGGGGCGTACCGGTGCCGCGCGTCCGCGGTGGCTACAAGGCCCTGCGTGCGTTCCTGCTGGACCGGCTCACAGCGCTCGGCCCGCAGCTGCGCCTGCTGCGCGTTTGCGGCCGCACCGGTAGCGGCAAGACCGAATTGCTGGCCGACAGCCCCCGGTCCGTCGATCTCGAGGAGCTGGCGATGCACCGGGGCTCGAGTTTCGGCCGTCGCGCCCTGCCGCCGCCCAACCAGGTGGATTTCGAACACCGCCTGGCGATTGCCTTGCTGCAGCGCTCGACCGCGTACCCGGACGGGCCGCTCGTCATTGAGGACGAGGGCAGCCGGATCGGCGCCGTGTCGCTGCCCGAGCCCGTCCTTATTGCGCTGCGCCAGGCGCCACGCCTGATCGTCGAGTGCACACTCGAGGAGCGGGTCGAGCGCGTGCTGGGCGACTATGTCGTCGGCCTGCGTGCCGAAATCCGCGCCGCGCATCCGGACGGCGGCGACGAGCGGTTCCGCGACCACCTGCTCGACAGCCTGTACCGGATCCGGCGGCGCCTCGGCGACGAGCGCTACCGTGAACTGCGTGTGCTGATGGAGTCGGCGCTGGACCGTCAGCTCGGCGGCGGCGGCGTCGACGCGCACCGCGCCTGGATCGAACGGCTGCTGCGCGAGTACTACGACCGCATGTACGACTACCAGCTCCAGCAGGACCGCGCGCCGGTGCTGATGCGGGCGTCCTACGCGGAGGTACGCGAGTACCTGCGGTCCCTGGATTGAGTTCGGGAGCGCCTGCGGCGCGAGGCGCCACGCGCCCAGGTCCGTTATAATCGCAGGGCCACTGTGCAAGCGAAGCCGAGATGGATTACGTCGCCTATGCGATTCCGTTCTTTCTGGCGGCCATAGTCCTAGAACTGGCCTGGGGGCTGCTGCGCCGACGCAACACCTACCGCCTGAACGACAGCATCAACAGCCTCAGCCTGGGGATCATCAGCACTTCGATCAAGCTCGTCAGTCTGGGCCTGGGCGGCATCGCCCTGCAGGGCGTTGGCGCCTACGCGCCGCTGAGCATGCCGGTCGATTCGCCGTTGACCTGGGTGTTCGCGTTCCTGTTCTACGACTTCTGCTATTACTGGTTTCACCGGATCAGTCACGAGCGCCAGTTGTTCTGGGCGTCGCACGTCGCGCACCACCAGAGCGAGGAGTACAACCTCACGACGGCGCTGCGGCAGACCGGCACCTCGTTCCTCGGCTGGATCTTCTACGTGCCGATGTTTTTTCTCGGCGTGCCACTCGAAGTATTCGTGACCGTCGGCTCGCTGAACCTGATCTACCAGTTCTGGGTGCACACGATGCACGTGCCCAAGCTCGGCCCGCTGGAATGGGTGTTCGTGACGCCGTCCAACCACCGCGTCCACCACGCGCAGAATCCGCGCTACATCGACCGGAACCACGGCGGCGTGTTCATCGTCTGGGATCGCCTGTTCGGGACCTTCCAGGAGGAGCTCGATGACGACCCGGTCGTGTTCGGCATCACCCGGCCGCTGCGCAGCTGGAACCCGCTGTGGGCCAATGTGCACGTGTACTGGCAGATGCTGCGCGACTGTCTGGCGGCGCGCACCCTGCGCGAGAAGCTCTACGTCTGGGTGGCGCCCAACGGCTGGCGACCGCAGGGTGCGGAGCAGGCCTACCCACTGCCGCACAGCGAAGCCGACGGCGGCCTCAAGTACGACCCGCCGCTGGGCAGGGGCGACGCCGCTTACGCGCTGCTGCAATTCCTGCTCGTGCTCGCGGCAGCGGTGTGGATGCTGGACAGCGGGGCGAGTCTGCCGCTTGGCGCGCGCCTGGCGTACTTCGGGATGCTGTTGTGGACCCTGTTCGCCATCGGGCGCGCTCTCGAGGGCCGCCTGAACCGGCAGTCCGAAATGGCACGCCTGGCGGCCCTGGTGGCGCTGCCGGCGCTGTTCGGTACCGGCGCCCTGACCTGGGTGGTCCTCGTTGCAGTGATTTCCGGTGGGCTGCTGGTCATACTGCCCGGTCGTTTCGACCGGGCCCGCCTGCCGTCGCAGGCCGTGAACTGATTCACGTTCCTCCGGTCACCCTCGAGGTGCCGAGATTTCCGGGCGCACGTACAGTACCGGCATGGGCGCTGACGCGTGAAGCGAGTGGAGAGACGATGAGTTCGTCCGAGTGGGACCGAAGAATTACCGCGCGTGCCGGCTACATGACGACCGACCGGGGCCGGGCGCGAATTCCTGTCGAGGCGCTCAAGGTCGGCATGCACGTCATCGAGCTGGATCGTCCCTGGGAAGAGACCCCGTTCATCTTCCAGGGTTTCGAGATCACCAGCGTCGAACAGATCGCCGAAGTCGCCCAGTACGCGCGCGAGGTCGTCGTCGAGTTCCGCAAGGAGCGCTACGTTCCCCGCGTCGAGCGCGATCTGCCGGCGAAAGGCAAGCGCAAGAGCGCGCCGGCGCCAAGCAGACCGGTCAGCGCCAGGCGATCCGTCGCCTACATGAACAGCCTGCAGACGGAGGCCAAGTCGCTCACCCGCTCGATGATGGACGACATCCGGCTTGGCCGGGCGGTCGACGTCAAGTCCGTCAAGTCGACGGTGAGCGCCTGCGTCAAGAGCATTCTGCAGGATCCGGACGCGATGATGTGGCTGTCGCGGATCCGCGACCGCGACCAGTACACCTCCGAACACTGCGTCAACGTCGGTCTGCTCGCCATTCACTTCGGCCGCCACCGCGGTCTCGGCGAGGAAGACCTGAACAAGCTCGGCGTGGCTGGCATGCTGCACGACGTCGGCAAGATGCGCACGCCTCAGGAAGTGCTGAACAAGGAGGGGGCCCTGACCCAGCAGGAATTCCAAATCATGCGCGCCCATACGATCGAGGGTCGCGACATCCTGATGTCGTCCACGGGTGTCTACCACGGTACCGTGGACGTGGCCTATACCCACCACGAGTCGCTGGACGGCACCGGCTATCCGCGCAAGATCAAGGCTTCCGGGATATCGGAGTTCACCCGGATGATCACGCTGTGTGACGTCTACGACGCCGTGACCAGCGATCGCTGCTACAAGAAGGGGCAGAGTTCACTGCGCGCCCTGCAGCTGGTGCAGGGCCAGGCCGGTCGCAAGTTCGACCCGAAGCTCGCCGAGGAATTCATCAAGTGCATCGGTCTGTATCCACCCGGCAGCCTCGTCGAGCTCAGCGGGGGCGGCGTCGGGATCGTGCTGTCGACCAATCACCGCAACAGGCGCCTGCCACGCGTTCTGCAGGTCCTGGACGAGAACAAGCAGGCCTGCGAAGAGCGCGTGCTGGACCTGCAGAAGCTGGTCGACCGCGGCGAAGAGTCGGGCTACCTGATCCGGGACGTCGTGCCCAATGGCGCGCACGGCCTGCGTGTCGAGGATTTCATCCGGCGCGGGCTCGAACTGAAGTAGGGCCGGCCGTCCTGCGGGCGCTCAGCGGAGCTGGATCTTGCCGCCGGGCGCCGGTCCGCCGCCCGGGCCTTTTGTCAGGCCCTGCGCCGCCCCGGCTTCCGGGATGACGATGGATGAGGCCTGGTCGCGGCGATACTCCTGAAGTTCGCGCATCGTGTCTTCCAGCGCCTGCCTGGCGGCATCGCCGAAGGCGGCGACCGCCTCGGACAGGGTACCGCCCGGCAGTTCGAAGTTGATCGGCAGGGCGCCGGCCGGCGTGAGGATCTGCGCCTGTCCGTGGAACAGCACGGGACGCGAAGCATCGACGTCCCCGTCGGCTGTGACCGGGGTCAGGCGGCGGATCGTGCCGACCCGCTGGTCGGTGAAGACGTCCTCACGATACAGGGCGGTGGCGTCCATGGCGGCGTCGGCGCTGGCTTCCTGTGCTGGGTCGCTCATTTTCGTGTTCCTCCCGGACTGCCCGTAATGCAAGCGGCGAACAGTACCAGATTCCGCTGGGCGTGTCAGGCGCGCGCTTGCAGCACGGGGCCCGTCGACTATGCTCAGGGGCATGCTCCGGGCCGTCCACACAAGCCTGCTGCTGCTCCTGGCCGGGACCCTGGCCGGCTGCGCCAGTGCACCGCCGCGCGACGCGGAAAACCTATGCGCGATCTTCGACGAGAAGCGCGACTGGTACCGTGACGCCAAGGCCGCTTCCGAGCGCTGGGGAGCCCCCCTGCAGGTGCCCATGGCGATCATGTTCCAGGAGTCCAGTTTCCGGGCCGACGCCCGGCCGCCGATGCGTTACCTGTTCGGTTTCATCCCGATCGGGCGCGCCAGTTCCGCGTTCGGCTACTCACAGGCCAAGACACCGAGCTGGAACGACTACAAGCGTGAGACCGGTCAGCGCTGGGCCAGCCGCGACGACTTCGGCGACGCCATGGACTTCGTGCAGTGGTACATCGACAAGAGCCGTCGCATCAACGGTGTCTCCAAGTGGGACGCCTACGCGCTGTACCTCAACTACCACGAAGGCTGGGGCGGGTATCGCCGCGGCACCTGGCGTGACAAGGCGTGGCTGATCGAGACGGCGCGGCGCGTCGACGCGCGCGCCAGTCGTTATGGCGCCCAGTACCGGGCTTGCCGCGAAGACCTGGAGCGCCGCGGCTTGTGGCGCTGGCTGTTCGGGTAGCGAATCACCGGCAGCATGGGCGCTCAGGGACCCGGGCCGGGCTCCAGGGGGGCCTTCACCGACCCAGGTCGCGGAACTGGCGGTTCAGTTCGAAGCGCTTCGAGGTCACGTAGGACTCCAGTTTCCGGATGCGCTGGTCGATGCGGTCCATCGACTCCCGGCAACTGCGAAAAGCCCGCCGCCGGCGGTCGAGTTCGTTGCCGTCTTCCTCTCGCAGCCGGTCGTCGAACGCGGCCTGCCTGGCGTACTCGTCGCGCAGGGGGTCCCGGTCGGTGCTGTCGCGGCGTTCCTGCTCGACCTCGTCCCGGCGCGGCAAGACCGCCCAGGCAACCAGGTAGGCAATGAAGGTCACCTGGAACAGGAACAGCAGGGCGGTCACGGCGACGATGCGGACCAGCCAGGTGTCGACGTTGAAATAGTCCGCCAGCCCAGCGCAGACGCCACCGAGGCGCCCCCGGGAAGGATCGCGGTAAAGACGCCGATCCGTGATGCTCTCGTGGCGATGACGGTTGCGACGCTGTTTCATGCTTCCTTCCTCCAGTCCTTGCTCTCGGCGTCGAGAATGGCCTCGAGCGCGACGATGCGCTGTTCCAGGCCTTCGGCGCGTTCGAGGGTACGCTCGATCTCCTCCCACTCCTCGCCGCTCAGTTCGCGGCTCTGGCGCTGCTTGTCCTTGTAGTACATCGTGATCCAGACCGGCATCACGACGACGATGAACAGGATCAGCGGGATGAACAGCAGCGTGAACACGTATCCATTCATGCCTGTTGAACCTTCTCCAGCAGTTGCCGGGTCACGGGTCGAATGACCGCGTTGCCGTCATGTCGCAGCGGTCGCGCCGGCGTCGGCGCCGGGCGCTGTCGCCCGCGGTCCGCCTGGACGGTGATCCAGTAGGGGGCAAGCAGCACCGCCAGCGCGGGCAGCGTGCCTCCCAGCAGTACGACGAATTCGTTCATTGCGGGTCTCCCGAGTGGCGCGGTTCAGCTCTTGTCCTGCATGCGGGCCTTCAGGGCCTGCAATTCTGCCTCGATCTTCTCGTCCGACTCCAGTGCGGCGAATTCGGCCTCCAGACCGCCCTGGTGGTGCTTGTCGAAGGCTTCGACCTGACCTTCGAGCTCGTCCAGACGCCGTTCATAGCGTTCGAAACGCTGCAGGGCATCGTCCGAACCGTTGTCGTGGATGCGCTTGCGGGCCTCGAGACGGGACCGGCCCGAGTGGTGCCGCATGGTCAGCGACTTCTGGCGCGCCTTGGCATCGGCGAGTTTCGCCTGCAGCTGCTCGATGTCCCCGGACAGTTTTTCCAGGTGGACGCGGAATTCCTCGAGCTCGGCGTCGATCGCATCGGCGTCTTCCGCCACGCGGTGCTTTTCCATCAGCGCCGCCTTGGCGAGGTCCTCGCGACCCTTGCTGACGGCGAGCTCTGCCTTGCGTTCCCATTCGGACGCCAGTTCGCGCAGTTGCGCCTGCCGTCGCTCCAGGGTCTTGCGGTCCGCCAGGATGCGCGCCGAGGTCGACCTGACTTCGACCAGCGTTTCCTCCATTTCCAGGATCATCAGCCGGACCATCTTTTCCGGGTCTTCCGCCTTGTCGAGCAGGGCGTTGATGTTGGCGTTCATGATGTCGCTGACGCGAGAGAAGATTCCCATGGTTCGTGTCCTCAGCAGTGGTGGAATCCGGGCGCTCATCGGCGCTCACTCAGAGCAGTGCAAGACAAGGGCCAGGTTTAAGTACATGCGCTAAGACATTGGTTTATAGATGGTTTATCGAAGGCGCTGTTGATGGGTGATTGCTCTGCTTGGTTTTGTAGGCCATCATTTAGCCAGTTTGACCAGTAGCTGCGGGGATCTCGATCGGTGGAAGGACGGCAGGAACAGCGCCTGGTCGGCGAATCCGCGGCCATCACCTCGATCATGGATCGGGTGAGTCAGGCGGCGCCGCTGGACCGGCCGGTGCTGGTGGTCGGCGAGCGCGGTACCGGCAAGGAACTGATTGCCGCCCGGCTGCACTTCCTGTCGCGACGCTGGGACCGCGCCTACACCCAGGTCAACTGCGCGGCGATCAGCGACAGCCTGCTGGAATCGGAACTGTTCGGCCACGAAGCCGGAGCCTTCACCGGCGCGACGCGCCGCCACCAGGGGCGCTTCGAGCGGGCCGACGGCGGCAGCCTGTTTCTCGACGAGCTCGCGAGCACCAGCCTGCGCGTCCAGGAGCAGTTGCTGCGGGTCATCGAGTACGGCGAATTCGAGCGTCTCGGTGGCCGCGAGACCCTGCAGGTCGACGTGCGCCTGATCGCCGCCACCAACGAGGACCTGCCGAGTCTGGCCGACGCGGGACGATTCCGTCACGACCTTCTCGACCGGCTCAGTTTCGACGTCATCACCGTGCCGCCGCTGCGGGCCCGTGAAGACGACATCCTGCGCCTGGCCGAACACTTCGCCAACAACATGACCTCGACGCTGGGCCGGGACTTTTTCGCCGGTTTCACCGATGCCGCCTGCGAAGCGATGCTGCACTACCGCTGGCCAGGCAACGTCCGTGAACTGAAAAACGTCGTCGAGCGCAGCGTGTACCGGCACGAACGCTGGCAGGAACCCCTGGACCGGGTCGTCTTCGACCCGTTCGAGTCGCCGTGGCGACCCGGGCCACCTGCCGCGGGCGCCGCGGAGCCCCATGGGGATGGACGGGTCGCGGTCCCGAGCTGGCCGGTCGACCTGAAAGCGCTGCTGCGGGAACGGGAACGGCAGTTGCTCGACGCGGCCATGGAGGCCGCCCAGTTCAACCAGCGCCGCGCCGCGGAGCTGCTCGGGCTCAGCTACCACCAGCTGCGCGCCGCACTGCGACGCCAGCACGATTGAAGCGGGCGCGCCGATTGCCTATGATCCGGCGCTCGATCTGTAAACCAGAATAAGAGAGACCCTGATGCACTTCCCCGACGTCGATTACAACCTTGGCGCCACGCTGCTCAAGCGGGCCGAACTGGACCCGACCAACCGTGCGGTGATCTTCGAGGGGCAGGAGTGGGACTTCGCGTCGGTCGCCGCGCGCGTTCGCCGGCTGGCCACCGCGCTCCGTGCCGGGGGCGTCAACGTGGGTGACCGGGTCGGCTACCTCGGCGTCAACCACCCGGCCTTCCTGGAAACGATGTTCGCCGTGACCTCCCTCGGGGCGATTTTCGTGCCGCTGAATTTCCGCCTGACCGGACCGGAGCTCGAGTTCATCATCAACGACGCCGGCCTGCATACCCTGGCCGTCGACGACACCCTCAAGCCGGTCGTCGAACCGATACGCGCGGCCCTGTGCTGCACGCGCTACATCGGCGTCGAGTCGGCCGGCGACGGCTGGGAGGATTATTCGGCACTGATCGACGCTGCGGAGCCGCTCGGCAGCCACGTGCGCGTCGGCCAGCACGACACGGCCATGATCATGTACACATCGGGCACCACCGGTCGTCCCAAGGGCGCGATGCTGACGCACGGCAACATACAGTGGAACAACGCGCAGGCCGGTATGGCCTTTGCCACGGGGCAGACCGACATCAGCCTGACCGCGGCACCGCTGTTCCACATCGGCGGCCTCAACGTAACGACGATCAACACCCTGCAGTCCGGAGCCGCGGTACTGATCCATCGCAGCTTCGACCCCGGCAAGGCGCTGGCGGACATCGCGGCGTACCGCGTCACCACGATGTTCGGGGCCCCGGCCATGTTCCTGTTCATGGCGCAGCAGCCGGAGTTCGCCGATACCGACCTGTCGAGCCTGCGCATGCTGGTGGTCGGGGCGGCTCCGGTTCCCAAGTCGCTGCTGGACGTCTACTCGGCGCGCCAGGTGCCGATCAACCAGGGCTACGGACTCACCGAGACGTCGCCGCTGGTCAGCTTCCTGATGTCCCAATACAACGACAGCAAGCTCGGATCGGCCGGCAAGAGCGGCCTGTTCGGCGAGATCCGTATCGCCAATGCCGACGGCGAAGCGCTGCCCGCCGGCGAAGTGGGTGAAATCCTCTACCGTGGCCCGAACGTCATGAAGGGCTACTGGAACCGGCCCGACGCCACGGCCGAGGCCATCAACGAGGCCGGCTGGTTCCACACCGGGGACGCCGGCTACCTCGATGACGACGGATTCCTGTTCATCAGTGACCGCGTCAAGGACATGGTCATCACCGGCGGCGAGAACGTCTATCCCGCCGAGGTCGAAGGCGTACTCTACGAACACCCCGCGGTCGCGGAAGTCGCGATCATCGGCCTGGCGGACGAGAAGTGGGGCGAGGCGGTTACCGCCGTGGTGGCCCTGAAGGAGGGCGCCTCGCTGACGCTCGAGGAGCTGCGCGAGTTCGGTGACGGCAAGCTGGCGCGCTACAAGTTGCCGCTGCGACTGCACCTCGTCGATGCGCTGCCGCGCAACCCGGCCGGCAAAGTACTCAAGTTCGAGTTGCGCGAACGTCTTGCCGATTGAGTCGGGACGTCACGTTCGCTGCTGGCGGCGTGGCGGGCCTTCGGTTATCGTACGCGGCCTCGCGCGAGTGGCGGAACTGGTAGACGCGCTGGATTTAGGTTCCAGTACCTCACGGTGTGGGAGTTCGAGTCTCCCCTCGCGCACCACAGCGCGTCCCACTAGACGCCTGTCCGTCCACCTTCGGGTGCCCGCTCGGTCGAGCGCTGCCCAGCACAGGATACGTCGATGAGCGAATCCCCGCCGGACAACAGTACGGCGCCCGGTGGCGTACTGGCCTGGATCGAGCGCACCGGAAACCGCTTGCCCGATCCGGTGTTCATTTTCCTGTGGTGTATCGCGGCGATCGTCGTGGTCAGCCTGGTGGCCGCGGCTGCCGGCGTGTCGGCAACGCACCCGACGCGTGTCGACGCCGCCGGCCAGCCGCTGCTGATCGAAGCCAGGAGCCTGTTGTCGGCGGACAACGTGCGCCGCCTGCTGGTCGACATGCCGGCCACGTTCACCGGCTTCCACCCGCTGGGCTACGTGCTGGTGGTGATGCTGGGGGCGGGTGTCGCCGAGCGCTCCGGGCTGTTCGCGGCAGCCATGAGCTCCGCGGTGCGACGTGCGCCGATCGCGCTGCTGACGCCCGCGGTCGCGCTGGTGGCGATGCTGGGCAACCTCGCGACTGACGCGGCCTACGTCGTCCTCATTCCGCTGGCCGGGGTGGTCTTCGCGGCAGCGGGCCGGCACCCGGTGGCGGGGATCGCGGCGGCGTTCGCCGGCGTGTCCGGAGGATTCTCGGCCAACCTCGTCGTCGGTCCCCTCGACGCGCTGCTGTTCGGAATCACCGAAGCCGGCGCCGAGTCGCTGGCGCCGGACTGGGATGCCAATATCGCCGGTAACTGGTACTTCATCGTCGCCATGACCGTACTGTTCCTGCCGGTGATCTGGTACGTCACCGACCGGGTGATCGAACCGCGCCTGCAGCCCCTCGGCGACGGCGCGATGACCAGCGAGACGGCCGGTGAGGTGAAGAACCACTCGGCGGGTCTTTCCGACGCCGAGCGCCGTGGCCTGGCGCACGCCGGTCTCGCGACGGCGGGCGTCGTCCTGCTGTGGATTCTCCTGTGCATCCTCCCGGGTACACCGCTGATCGACGAAACGGCGCCGGCCGAGGCGCGCCTCAACCCGCTCTACCAGTCGCTGGTGGCCGGGTTCTTCCTGCTGTTCCTGGCCGCTGGCTGGGCGTACGGGTCCGCCGTCGGCACCATTGCGAACCACAGGGACGGCGTGCGCATGATGAGCGAGGCGATGGGCGATCTCGCCTACTACCTGGTGCTGGCCTTCGCCGCCGCGCACTTCGTGGCGATGTTCAACTGGTCGAATCTCGGCCTGATCCTCGCCATCGGCGGGGCCTCGGCCCTGGAAGCGTCCAATCTGCCGACCGCGCTGCTGCTGGTCGTGATCATCCTGTTCGCCGGGCTGATCAACCTGTTCGTCGGCTCCGCGAGCGCGAAGTGGGCGCTGCTGGCTCCGGTCATCGTACCCATGCTGATGCTGCTCGGCATCAGTCCGGAGATGAGCACGGCGGCTTACCGCGTCGGCGATTCCGCGACCAACATCATCACGCCGCTGATGCCGTACTTTCCGCTGATCCTGGTGTTCTGTCAGCGCTGGCAGAAGGATTTCGGCATCGGCAGCCTGGCGGCGACGATGCTGCCGTACTCCCTGCTGCTGCTGGCAACCGGCACGCTGATGACCGTCCTCTGGGTGCTGTTCGGCCTGCCGCTCGGTCCCGGCGCGAGCGTAGAATACAGCCTGCCCGGAGGTTGAGGCAGGTCAAGCAGGGCAGGGCGCGCGCCACATACACTGCCGTCGGTTCCGCAGGCGGAGTGCGACGACAGTGAGCGACGGATTTCACGAAGACCTCAATCCCTTTCATATCGCCCAGCAGCAGTTCGACACCGCGGTGCTGTACCTGCCGCTGCTGAAGAAGGGCCTGATCGAGTTCCTGCGCAGTCCCTACCGGATCATCGAGCTGCGCTTCCCGATCGAGACCTCCGACAACGACGTGCAGACCTTTACCGGCTACCGCGTTCTGCATAACAAAGTGCGCGGTCCCGGCAAGGGGGGCATCCGCTACCACCCGGACGTCGGGCGTGACGAGGTCTGCGCCCTGGCCAGCTGGATGACCTGGAAGTGCGCGGTCATCGACGTCCCCTTCGGCGGCGCGAAGGGCGGTATCTGCTGCGATCCGAAGCAACTCACCGAGCGCGACCTGCGCAAGATCACCCGTCGCTACGTGTCTCAGCTCGGCGCCAACATCGGCCCCTACGAGGACATCCCGGCGCCCGACGTGAACACCGGCAGCCAGACGATGGCGTGGATCTACGACACCTACGACCAGCTCAACCGCGGTCAGAACAACCTGCCGGTCGTGACCGGCAAGCCGATCGACATCGGCGGTTCCCTCGGTCGTGACCGGGCGACTTCGCAGGGGGCTTTCTACTCGATGGAGCGGGCCCTCGAGCTCGGCCTGGTGGACGGCCTGAGCGGCATCTCCGGCGCCCGGGTCGCCGTCCAGGGTTTCGGAGAGGTCGGCCGTGTCGCCGCCGAGCTGGTGGCCGAGGCGGGCGGCTTGGTGGTCGCGGTCAGCGACTCGCGCGGCGCGATCTACAACCCGAACGGTCTCGATATCGCCGCTGTCTGTGCGCACAAGCGCGACCACGGCAGCGTCGTCGGCACGCCGGACAGCCACACCATCGGCCACGAAGAGCTGCTGGCGACCGACTGTGACGTACTGATCCCGGCCGCACTGGAGAACTCGATCCGCGGCGACAACGCCGCGTCGATCCGCGCGCGCCTGATCGTGGAGGGCGCCAACGGCCCGACCACGCCGAGCGCGGACCGCGTGCTGCAGGAGCGGGGCATCGTTGTGTTGCCGGACATCCTGGCCAACAGCGGTGGCGTGTGCGTCAGCTACTACGAGTGGGTCCAGAACACCGAAAACCAGTCCTGGGAGCTCGAGGAGGTCAACCGCAAGCTGCGCCACAAGATGCGCGTGGCGACGGACGCCGTGGTCGCCAAGCGACGAGAGCTGGTGGACAACATCGAGGAGATCGAGGCGCTGCGCGCCGAGCGCCTGGGCACAGGACAGGTCTCACTGGCGGCCCCGGACCTGCGGACGGCCGCCTACGTGCTGGCCATCTCCCGGGTGGCCCGGGTCACCCTGGCGCGCGGGATCTGGCCTTGAGCGTATCCTCACGGCAGATGACCAGGCTTCCGGCGGGCTGCTAGGATAGGCCGCGTTTCTTCCGGAGTACGGGCCGCGCCTTGAGCCTGCAGTCCATCGTTGACGGCCGCCGCTTCCAGCTGGCGATCACGGTCCTGATCGTCGTCAATGCGGTCATCCTGGGTCTCGAGACCTCGGCAGCCGTCATGGCGCGCTGGGGCGTCTGGCTGCAGCTCGCCGACCGCCTGATTCTCGCGGTCTTCGTCGTCGAGATCGTGCTGCGCATCTGGGTCCACCGCCTGGGCTTTTTCCGCGACCCCTGGGGCTGGTTCGACTTCATCGTCGTCGGCATCGCCCTGGTGCCGTCGTCGGGGCCGCTCGCGGTGCTGCGCACGCTGCGGGTGCTGCGGCTGGTTTCCGTATCGCCGAGCATGCGGGCGGTGGTCACCGCACTGGTCGGTTCGCTGCCCGGCATGGGCTCGATCGCGGCGCTGCTGCTGCTGCTGTTCTACGTCTTCGGCGTGATGGCGACGGCCCTGTTCGGCGCGGCCTTTCCGGAGTGGTTCGGCAGCCTCGGCGCAAGCCTGTACACCCTGTTCCAGGTGATGACCCTGGAAAGCTGGTCGATGGGAATCGTGCGGCCGGTGATGGGCGAGTATCCCTACGCCTGGCTGTTCTTCGTGCCCTTCATCCTGCTCGCGACCTTCACGATGCTCAACCTGTTCATCGCCGTGGTCGTCAACGCCATGCAGGCGCGGCACGAGATCGCCCAGGGCAAGACCGACCGGGAGGCGCTCGAGGACGCGCACCTGGAGCGCGAACGTCTGCACGAGGAGATTCTGCAACTTCGCGACGACCTGACGCGCATCGCTGCACGACTCGAACAGTTGTCGAACAGCGAGCCGCAGCGACACGAGGAGCGGGCTCCGTGATGCGTCTGCTGCCGGGCCTGCTGCTGTTCGTCTCGCTGCTCTCGGTGGCCGCCGACAGCCGGGTCGAATTCGGTGTGCGGCCGCACTATCTCATCGACGCGATGGCGCCGGGTCCCCTGCGCGACCGC
>CAZOUC010000016.1:0-15891 GCA_964582825.1 uncultured Enterobacteriaceae bacterium
CGTCGGCGCGGCGCAGCGAGCCGCCGCCTATCGTCAGCGCGTGCAACGGGGCTGGATGCAGAATCCCTACTACCGTGCCGAGCAGGCGCGCCTGCAGCTCGCCGCGGGGGACGCCGCCGCAGCCCTTGCCCACTTGCGTTACGCCCTGCGCCACAAGCCCGGGGAAGCGGACTTTCATCGCCTGGCCGGCGAGGCCCAGCGCCTGCGCGGGCGCGAGGACGCGGCGCGGCGGCACTTCGATGCGGCGCGGCGCCTGTCCGCAGAGCCGCAGTACGCGGCCTCCGCCTCGCCTGAATCCAAAGCCGCCGATGCGGCGTCCAACTGAGTAGGAAAACCTGAGAGGGGACGATTGATGAAACCCGTTCACCTGGCGCTGAGCCTGTTGCTGCTCGCCCCGCTGGCCTGGTCCGCGGACGAGTCCGACACGGCCGCCGTGGAGCCGGAAGTCCGGGTCACCCTGTCGCGTGACGGCGAGGTGCAGGAAAGCCGTTCAGCGGTGGCTGCCGAGGTCGTCGACCAGGTGCAGCGGGAACTGGACGAGGCGCTGTCGTCGCTGCCGCGCGGCCTCGACGAGGCGATGACCGATGCCGAACGCGCCCGCTTCGAGGCCGACCTCGAGCGGCTGCGCCAGCTCAAGAAGAACGGCGGTGACTCCGATTACGGCCTCACCGTCGACACCCGATTCGATTACGACGGAGAAAGCACCATGGAACACCTGATCGGCCTGGTCGCCGTGCTGATGTTTTTCGGCACGCCGATCATGATCGTCGCGATCATCAGCTACAACGGCCGCCGCAAGCGCGAGATGGTCCACAACACCATCGATCGCATGATCGACAGCGGTCAGCCGGTGCCGGGCGAACTGCTCGACGCCCTCGACCAGAACCTCAGTGGCAGCGCCGCCGCGCTGCGCCGGGCCCTGGTCAGCATCGCGCTCGGCGCGGCCCTGATCATCTTTTTCTGGCAGGTCGCCGGCGGTGACGTCGCCAGCCTGGGTCTGATCCCGCTGTTCATCGGCATGGCCTACCTGGTGATCTGGTGGCTGGAGCGGAACAAGGGGAATGCGAGCCCTGCCTGACAGTGACCGACGACGCGCCTTCCGGGCCCGGGCCATCGGATCAGGAACTGATCGCCCGGGTCCTGAAGCAGGACAACCGACACGCCTTCGCGATGCTCGTGCGCCGCTACCAGAGCGAGGTGCGCTACTCCCTGCGCCGCTTCGTCCGCGGCGACGAGGCGCTGGCCGAGGACCTGGCCCAGGAGACCTTCATCAAGGCCTACCGCTCCCTGGCCCAGTTCCGCGGCGACGCCAGCTTCAAGACCTGGCTGTACCGGATCGCCTACCGCGCGTTCCTGAGCCACCAGCGCCGCCCGGCGCTCGACACGGTCGACGTGGAAGCGGAGGACCGCGCTGTCGAGCACGACGGCCACGAGCAGGAGGCGTTCATGGACGACTTCGAACGCGCCATGGCCGAGCTGTCGGATGCGCAGCGCGACGCGGTGCACTTCTCGCTGCAGCGCGGCTTTTCACACGGCGAGATTGCCGAGATAATGAATATGCCGGTGGGCACGGTAAAGACGCACATCCTGCGTGGCCGGGCACGCCTGCAGGAGCTTCTGGCCCAGTGGCAGGAGGGATTCGAACATGAACGATGACTGGTTGCAGCGCCTCGCGCGGGACGCCGAACCCTACCTTGATGACGATGGCTTCACCGACGCGGTGATGGCCCGCCTGCCGGCGCCCCGGGAACTCGGCGAGCGCACGCAGCTGCTGATCCTCGGTGGTGCCGCCAGTCTCGGCAGCGCCGTCGCGGCGTTCACGGTGCCCTGGGAACCCCTGCTGAGCTTCCTCGTCAACTCGGCGCAGATCCCGGCCATTGCCGCCACCGGGGCGGCCGTGGCGTTCCTTGCCGCCGGCGCCTTCGAGCTGTCGCGCCGGGTCTGATCCGATGTCGACCGGCGAGCGGCCACCCCGGCTGACCGCAGGGGAGATCGAAGACGCGGTGGCGCGCCTGTTTCTCGACGGCGCGCCCGGCGGCCTGCCGCGTCGGCATCGGGACCGGCTGGCCCTGCTCGGTGCGGCCTGTCTCGGCGTCAAGGCGGCGGCCGGCAACGGCTGCAGCGAAGCCGAACTGAACGACGCGCTGCAGACCTGGCTGTACAGCCTGAAGAGTGACGGTCCGCTGGATCACGTGAGTCTGCGTCGCGCCCTGGTCGACGAGGGCCTGCTCGAGCGCGATGCTTGTGGTCGGCGCTATGACCTGGCGAGGCTTCGCTTCGACAGCCTGTTCGAACCTTCCGTGACCGGTTGCGACCCGCTTGCCGCAGTCGCGGCCGCCCGCAGCCGCCGCGACGCCCGGCGACGCGCCTGGCGCAAGGCCTGACTCAGTCGCCGGCGCCGGCCGCGGCCGGCTCGGTCCCGCCGCCGTCCTGCTTCCGTCCGCGCAGGCGCTGCCACGACGCGGCGAGGTCTTCGCCGATCGCGTACAGAGCCGGAACCAGCAGCAGGGTCACGAAGGTCGCGAACAGCACGCCGAAGGCCAGCGAGATCACCGTCGGGATCAGGAACTGCGCCTGGATCGAGCGCTCCGCCATCATCGGCACCAGGCCGACGAAGGTCGTCACCGAGGTCAGCAGGATCGGCCGGAAACGCGTCACGCCGGCTTCGATCACCGCCTCGTAGGCCGCCATGCCCTGCTCGCGGTAGCGGTTCACGGCGCTGAGCAGCACCAGGTTGTCGTTGACCACGACCCCGGCCGCGGCGCCGATGCCGAAATACGAGAACAGGGCCATCGGCACACCGAACAGCAGGTGGCCGTACACGGCACCCATGAAACCGAAAGGAATCGCGGTCATCACCACGAGCGGGTGCCAGTAGGACTTGAAGGCCACGGCGATCAGCGCGTACATCGCGAACAGGGCGATCGCGTACAGCGCGGTGACCTCCTGGATGAATTCCTGCTCGCCCTCGGCCTGGCCGATGGCGCCGAGGATCACGCCCGGGTGGCGGCGCTTCCAGTCGTCGAAGAAGTTCTCCTCGAGGTCCTTGTGGATGTCGTGGCGAACCTCGCCGACCATCTCGGCGCTGACCACGGCCGCGCGCTTGCGCTCGCGACGGTCGATGCGGTTGATGCCCGGCTGGTGTTCGATCTCGGCCACCGCCAGCAGCGGCACTTCGCGACCGTCCGGCAGGCGCACGCGGAAATCGCCGAGGCTGTCGAGGGAGCGGCGCGTCTCGCTGGGGTAGCGCACCATGACCTTGACGTCGCTGCCGTCCCGGGCCAGGCGCTGGGCTTCCTCGCCGTAGTAGGCCTGGCGCACCTGCCGCGACACGTCGGCCAGGGTCAGGCCGAGCTGGGCGGCGCCGGGGCGCAGGCTGAAGCGCAGCTCTTCACTCGCCGCCTGCAGGTTGTCGCGCACGTCGTACAGCGCGTCGTAGCTGCGCAGCTTTTCCTTCAGCTCGCGCACCGCGGCGCGCAGCACGTCGAGATCGTCGTGGCTGACCGAGTACTCGATGTCGGGCTCGAAGCCGCCGAGCGAGTGGTTGACGGTGATCGCGTCGGCGTCCGGAATGTCGCCGACCAGCTCGCGCAGGCGCTCCGCCGCCTGCTTGGCGGTCAGCTGCCGGTCTTCCGGTGGCACCAGTTTGACGATGGCGATGACACTGTCACGGCGCGAGCGTGTGTACCAGTTCTCGACCAGCCCGCCGCCGCCCTCCATGGCGTCGACTTCCTCGACCAGGGCCTTCTCGGCGCGCTGCAGCTGGTCGAGCACCTCGAGGGCGCGCGAGTACGGCGCGCCGTCAGCCATGTCGACGTTGACGATGATCTGGTCGCCCTCGATGTCCGGCATGAAGCTGAACTTGAGCCAGCCGCTGCTGACGAAGCCGACGCTGATCAAGAATACGGCGATGAAGATCGCCGCGGTCAGGTAGTGGTGACGCAGCGCGGCCGTGACCCAGCCGCGATACACGCGGTCCGCGAAGGTCGTCAGGCTGTGCTCGATGCGGTGCTGGAAGCGGAAGAAGCGGTTGCGGTCGCTGCGCGGCTTCATCTGGCTGAGGTGTGCCGGCAGAATGAACAGCGCCTCGATGAGCGAGAACGACAGCGCGAACAGGATGATCAGCGAGATCTGCCGGGTGATCTGCGCGCTTTCGCCGGACAGGAACAGCCAGGGCATGAAGGCGATGATGGTGGTCAGCACCGCGAATACGACGGGTTTCGCCACCAGCTGGGTGCCGAGAATCGCCGCCTCGACGGTGTCCGGCGTGGTCTTGCCGGTGCGGTAGATGCTCTCGCCGACGATGATCGCGTCGTCGACGACGATGCCGAGCACCAGCAGGAAGGCGAAAGTCGAGATCATGTTGATCGACACGCCGTTGTCCGGCAGGAACACGAACGCGCCGGCGTAGGCGGTCGCAATGCCGATACTGACCCACAGGGCGACCTTGGGGCGCAGGGTCAGCAGCAGGATCAGGCAGACCAGCGCCAGTCCGGACACGGCGGAGCGGCCGATGGTCTCGATGCGGCTGTTGTAGACGTCGGCGGTGTCCCACCACAGGGTCAGCTCGACGCCTCTCGGCATGCGCTGGCGTGCCTCCGGCAGCCACTCGCGTACCGCGCGGCTGGCCGCCACCACGTCACTCTGCTCGGCGGTCATCACCTGTACCAGCGCCGCCGGTTCGCCGTTCAGGGTCGCCAGGATCTCCTCGTCCTCGAATCCGTCGATGACCCGTGCGACGTCGCGCACCCGGATCAGCGCGCCGTCTTCGCTCTGGCGCACGACGATGTTCTCGAAGTCGGCCTGGTTATCGGCCTGGTTGCGGGCGCTCAGCTGCACGTCGCCGGTGTCGGTGCGCACGCGGCCCGACGACAGGTTGATCGAGCTGCCGCGGATCGCCGCGGCCACCTCGTCGAAGCTGACGCCGAAGCGGCGCATCGCCTCCTCCGACAGCTCGATCGATACTTCTTCCCGACGGGTGCCGAACAGGTTCACCACCGAGATGCCCGGCAGCAGGGCGACCTCGTCGCGCAGCTGCTCGGCGATGCGTTTCAGGGCCCGTTCTCCGGCGTCGCCGTGCACGGCGATGCGGATCATCTCCTCGCGGGCGACGATCTCGCGTATCCGCGGCGGCTCGATGTCGCGCGGGAAGCTGCTGATGCTGTCGATGCGCGCCTTGACGTCGTTGATGAACTGGGTGCGGTCCACGCGCGGCTTGCCGTCGACCCAGACGCCGGCGAAACCCTCCTGGGCGGTCGCGTACAGGCGGTCGATGCCGTCCATGTCGGTGAGCGCTTCCTCGATGCGCAGCACGATCTGCTCTTCGACTTCCTGCGGCGCGGCGCCGGGCCAGGCGACCGTGACCTCGGCCACCGTCACGCGAATCGTCGGGAAGAACTCCCGCTCCATGCGCTGGTAACCGAGCAGGCCGGCCAGGATGATGCCGACCATCAGCAGGTTGGCGGCGATCGGGTTGCGTGCCCACCAGGCAATCATGCCGTTCATGGCGCGGCACCCGGCAGGTCACCGGCCGGGCCGCGGGCCAGCTCCTCGCGACGCAGCGGCTGCACCGCCATGCCGTCGACGGGATCGCGTACCGGCGAGACGACCACCAGTTCGCCCGGTTCGACGCCAGCTGCCAGAACGGCGCGTTCCGGGTCGGTGTGGATCACCTCGACGTCGCGGATATCGAGGTGCCCGTCGTCGACGACGAACACCGTATCGCCCGCTCGCAGGGCGCTGCGCGGCAGTACCGGCGTATCGGCCAGGCGGCGGCCTTCGATCGTCGCGTTGACGTACAGTCCCACCGCCAGCGGCATGCCGCCGGCGGCCTCGGCCGCCGCGCCGTACGGGTCGCGGACCTCGGCGACCGCGTACAGCATGCGTGTACTCGGGTCCACCGAGGCCTCGACGCGGACGAGCTCGCCGTTCCAGTGGCGCTCGATGCCGCCGACTGCCGCGTGCAGGTCGACGCGCGGGCCCTCGCCGATGCCGGCGATGTAGCCGATCGGCAGGCCCAGGGCGGCGAGCTGCTCGTCGTTGATCGGCAGGCGCACCTCGGCGACCTCGGTCGAGAACACGGTGGCCAGCGGCGTACCGACGGTGACGAACTGGCCGATGTCGACGTGCTTGGCCAGCACCCGGCCGGCGAAGGGCAGGGACACCCGGGTGCGGTCCAGGTTCAGCTGCGCCTGCTCCAGGCTGGCCTCGGCGGCCTCGAGCTGGGCGCGGGCCTGGGCCAGCTGCGGTTTCTTCAGGCCGAGTTCGGACGCGTCGCGGCCGACCAGCTGCTGGCGGGCGACTTCCGCATCGGCCTTGATCTCCTCGACGAGCACGCGCTGCCGGGCGACCTCGGCCCGGGCGTTGACCGCGGCGAAGCGGTAGTCCGTATCGTCGATCTGCAGCAGCCCCTCGCCCCGCTCGAAACGGCCACCGGCCGCGAACGCGTCGTTGACACCGACGACGAGACCGCTGACCTGGGCGACCAGGTCGACCTGGGTGCGCGCGCGCACCTCACCCCCCGTGTGCACCTCCAGGGTGACGGCTTCGCGGCGCACCGGATCGACGAACAGCGATACCGGCCGCGGGCCCTCCTCGTTCTGCTCGGGCTCGGGCTTCACAGCGTGCATCGCGGCCACGATCCCCACCCCGGCGGCGATGACGGCAACCGGTGCGAGAATGCGCAGGATCTTGTTCAAGGGGAGAGTCCTCCGAACTGCGGCCGGTTGGGTTGCGCAGGATCACGCGCCCTTCGACCGGTAGACGCACCCGGACGGCCTCTGGATTCAGCCGCGCCGATCGGGCGGCTGATCACGGGGGCACATTGTCCTCCGCAACCGTTTGGACAACAAGGGAATCCTGCTGATCGGCGCGGGTGGAGCGGTAACCTGCGGCGGATTTGCGACGAACGGCGACCCTGCCCCGGCAGGCGGCACGGTGAACACCGTCGGGACCGCGCCATTGCCGGACGAGGATCGATCCCGGGCTCGCTGGCCTGCGTGCTCGAGAGACGTGCACTTCACGCCGGGCATCGGGTCTAATGTAAGACCGTCGTGAACCGGGTGGGGTCGATGATCAAGGCCGTGTCGACAGTCGGAAAACTGGCCATGTTGTGCTGCGGCCTGCTCGTGCTCGGTGCCTGCCAGAGCACGCCGCGCGAGGCCCTGCTGTCCACGTCGACAACGCCCGCCGACGTGCTCGCCGGCGCCCCGATCCTGGCGGACGATACCGACGCGGCGCTGCCGGAGGTCGATGTGCTGGCGATGAACGAGGACATGGTGCGTTTCGTCGAACACTACGTCGACCGACGGCAGATCATCGACCAGCAGGTGCGCCAGCTGCTGCGCGCGATAACGGCCAAGGCGACCTTCGGTCTCGAGTACACCACGGCGACCTACACGGCGGAGCAGGCTTTCGCCCGGCGCTCCGGCAACTGCCTGTCGTTCACCAACATGTTCGTGGCGATGTCGCGCCATCTCGACATCGACGCCCGCTTCCAGGTCGTCGAGGTACCGCCGTACTGGGAGAGCCGCGACGGCACGATGGTGCTGAACAGCCACATCAACGTGCTCATCGATACCGAACCGTTTTTCAGCACCAACGGCGGCGCTCGCAAGGTGGTCGATTTCAACATCGAGGACTTCAAGACCAGCTACAAGCAGGAAGTGATCAGCGATCGACAGGCGCTGGCGCACTACCACAACAATATCGGCGTCGAGCACCTCCAGGCCGGTCGCTACCGGGACGCCTTCCTGCACCTGCGGCGGGGCCTGGAGCTGGACGGCCGGTTCAGCGTGCTCTGGTCCAATCTCGGGACCCTGTACGATCGGGTGGGCCGGCCCGACTACGCCGAGGTCGGCTACCTGACGGCCCTGCGTCACGATCAGCAGAACATGGTGGCCCTGAGCAACCTGGCGCGCCTGTACAGCCGCGCGGGCCAGGACGATGCCGCGCTGCGGCTGTCCGAGCGGGTGCGGCGGTTCCGGGACAAGAACCCGTACTACCGCTTTCACCAGGCACGCACCGCGTTTCAGGACGGCGACCTGTCCGGCGCCATCGGACACCTCGAGGCGGCCATCCGGCGCAAGCCGGAGGAAGACGCCTTCTACTTCGTGATGGGGCTGGTGTACTGGGCGCTCGACGAGCGCGTCACCGCGCAGCAGTATTTCGACCAGGCGCAGGACGTGGCCGAGGACAATGTCATCCGCCGGCGCTACGGCCAGAAGCTGCGCCGCCTGATGGCCGATGACGCCGCCCGGCGCGAGGCAGACGCGTGAATCCCGCCGACGAAACGGCGCGGGCCTTCGCGGCCTTCGCCGAGCGCCGGTACCCGGATGCCGTGCGTCATGCCCGACGCGTTCTCGACCGCGAGCCGGGCGACCGCGCCTGCCTGACCCTGCTCGGTCGCGTGGCACTCGTGCACGGAGAACCCGAGCAGGCCGAGGCGCTGTTCCGGCAGGTGCTGGCCCAGCCCGGCCAGGTGGCCGCGAGCTGGCTGGACCTGGAACGGGCCCTGTCCGACCAGCGGCGGCACGACGCCGCCCGCGAGGCCCTGCAACGGGCGCTCGAACGGGAGCCCGGCAACCTGCAGGCGCTGCTGCGCAGCGGCGCCGTGAACCTGGCGATGGGCGACGAGGCACGCGCCCGTGAGGATTTCGAGCGTTGCCTGGCGCAGCAGCCGCGTTGCCTGCCGGCCCTGAAGGGTCTTGGTCAGCTGGGCGCCCTGGAGCCCGGATCCGCAGCCCTGGCGCAGGCGCGGGCCTGGCTCGAAGATCCGGCCAGCGCGCCGCTCGAGCGCGCCGAACTGCACTACATCCTCGCCCAGGTGCATCGCCGTCGGGGCGAGTCCGAGGCCTTCACCCGGCACCTGTTCGCGGCCAATCGCGAGCAGCGGCGGGTGGCGCGGGGCTCGCGCGAGGACTACCGGCGCCGTTTCGAGGCGCTCGACCGGGCGTACACGGCCGACGCGCTGCAGGCCGTGCCCGAAGCCGCTGCGGGCGACGTCACGCCGATCTTCGTGCTCGGCATGCCGCGCTCCGGCACCACCCTGGTGGAGCAACTGATCGCGGCGCATCCCGACGTCGCCTCCGGCGGCGAGATCGACTACCTGCGCCAGGCGGTCCCCGCCATTGCCTCGCGCGATACCGGCGAGACCTTCCCGGGCGGGCTCGCCCGGCTGTCGGCGACGGCGGTCGACGAGATCGCCCGCGCCTACCGGCGCCGCCTGGTCTCGATCGCCGCCGGGCGGCGGTACGTCTGTGACAAGACGCCGGGCAACTACCACCTGCTCGGTCTGCTGCCGAAACTGTTCCCGGATGCGCCGATCGTGCACGTGCGCCGTGATCCGATGGCTACCTGCTTTTCGATCCTGCAGCAGCCCTTCGACCTCGCTTCGCCGCACACCTGTGACGTGGAGCTGCTCGCGTACGTGTACGCCCACTACCGTCGGCTGATGGCGCGCTGGGAGTCACTGGTGCCCGGTTTCCTGACGGTCGATTACGAGCAGCTGGTGGCGCGGCCGGCGGAGGAGGCCGCGCGCATCTACCGGCACTGCGGTCTGCAGTGGCAGCCGCGATACCTCGATGATTTCCGCCACGGGTCCGCGGTACAGACCTTCAGCGCCGTCCAGGTGCGGCGCCCGATCGGCACCGGCAGTGTCGGGGCCTGGCGGCGTTACGAGAGTGCGCTGGCGCCGCTGCGCGAGGCCCTGGACGCCGAGCTGGGCTGAACGCCGCGCAAAAAAAAGGCGGACCCGAAGGTCCGCCTTGCAGTCTTCAGCCGTTCTGCAATCAGAAGCGGGCCCGTACGCCGGCAAAGGCGGTACGACCGATCGGATTGTAGATCGCCGCGCTGGTGTCGGTACCGGTGGTGTTGCCCGGGATACCGCTCAGCACGATCGGCTCGTCTTTGTCGAACACGTCGTTGATGCCGAGGTAGAGCACCGTACCGCCGGTCACTTCATACGACATGTACAGGTCGTGCTGCATGTAGTCGCCAACGCTGAAGTTGAACAGGTCGTTGCTCTTGTCCGGCACGACGTCGTCGATGTACTGGGTTTCCCAGTTCACCGTGAACGGGCCGACCGCGTAGGTCAGGTTGAGCAGCCACTCGTTCTCGGCGTAGCCGAGTTCGCCGACCAGCGGGTCCACCGTACCGAATTTGGTTGCGGTGAAGGTGTCGACGTAGCCGTAGTTCAGGGTCGCCATCAGGCTGCCGCTGAGGCCGTCGGACCAGTCGTTGAGCGAGGCGTTCCACTGCACCTGGACGTCGACGCCTTCGGTCTCCAGCTTGCCTTCGTTGACGAAGCCCGAGTTGACCTCGGTGATTTCGCCGAGCTGGAAGGCCGGGCCGGTCGTGTCGCGCACGACGAGCTGGCAGAAGGCGTTGTTCGGGTAGTCGTCCGAGTCGTAGCAGAAATCGACCGAGGTCTGGCGACCTACGGTGTCGATCAGCGCGTCGATCTCGATGCGGTACCAGTCGACGGACAGGGTCATCGCGCCCGGCGCGCCGAAGTCGTGGTCGAAGACCACACCGAGCGTGTAGCTGTCGGCGGTCTCTTCCTCGAGGTTGCCGTTACCGCGGCCGGTGAAGCCGCCGGTGCCCTGGATTTCCGTCTGCGTCAGGTCGAATACGCCGACCTCGGCGATACGGGCCGCGACGGTCGGATCCTGGCGGCAGTTCTCGGCAACGCGACCGGAGGTCGTGGCCGTTACGCCGTTGCAGGGGTCGCTGACCGGGGCGAAGTTCTCGCCGCCCGGCGAGAACAGCTCGGCGATGTTCGGCGCGCGCTGCGAACGGGCGTACTGGCCGCGGATGCGGACCGAGTCGGTCGGCTGCCACAGCACGCGGGCCGTGTACGAGTCGGTGCTGCCGATGGTGTCGTAGTCGCTGTAGCGGTAGGCGACGCCGACGGTCAGTTCCTTGGCGAGGGCCACGCCGCTCAGCAGCGGGGCTTCGAGTTCCACGTAGACTTCGTTGGACTCGAACTCACCGAAGGTCGGGGCTTCGGCGTTGCCCGCATTCTGACCGGACTGGGTCAGCGGGTCGGGGATGTCCGATGCTTCTTCCTTGCGGTACTCGTAGCCGATGGCGAAGGCCAGCGGGCCGCCCGGCAGTTCCAGCATGTCGGCGAAGTCGCCGGTCAGGTTGGCGCCGCCGATGGTCTGCTTGGTGGACTGGTCGCGGATCTTCAGGGCGCGGACGTAGTCGGCCGCGTCCGGCGAGATCGAGCCGAAGCCGAACAGGTTGATCGGCACGCAGCCCTCGTTGCGGGCAAAGGCGTTGGCGCAGCGGATGCTGCCGTCGGGGCCGATTTCGGCGTTCAGCGCCTCGCGGAAGTTCGCGGCGTTGAGCTGGCCGGTGCTGCGCTGGCTGTCCTGCATCTGGCCCTGGCCGAAGAACACGTCCCAGTTGTACTGGTCGTCGAGGTCGCCGCGCAGGCCGAACACGGCGCGCCAGGTGGTGCGCTCGGCGTCGGAGCCGCGGGTGATCAGTTCGGTGGTGCGGCGGAAGTACTGGATCTCGGTGTCGCCGGCCGCCAGGATGATGTCGCGCAGGTCCTGCGGCACGAACGGGTTATCGACCGAGATGCCGCCGATGTTGATGTCCGAGTTCGAGTGCGGGAACGGCTCGATGTCGGTCGAGGTCTCGGTGCGTGCGACCATCGTCTCGACGAAGGTCTCGATCGAGTCGTTGATGTCCCAGGTCACGTTGCTGGACATCAGGTAGCGCTCGGTCGGTACCGAGTAGCGGCGGAAGGCCTGGCGGTTGAAGCCGTAGCCCGGTTCCGGACCGCCGACCCAGGGCACGACGTCGCCGTTCGGGCCGACGCCGTTGTCGACGACGAAGGACGCGCCGGTCGACGGCACGAAGAAGCGGCCGAACTCGGAGAAGCTCGAGTACAGGACCTCGCTGGTCTTGCAGTCGTTGATGTCACCGGTGAAGCGGCACAGGGCGATGTCGTCGGTCGCGGTGTTGGCACGGTCGCGCGCCCAGACGCCGCCCTGGTCGGAGTAGGTGGCCGAGATGACGGCGTTACCCTTGCCGTCGTCGAAGTTGCCGCCGGCGGTGAAGTTCATGCGCAGGCGCTCGTCGTCGCCGGCGTCCCAGTGCTCGCCGTACTGGACGTTGAACTCGACACCTTCGAAATCGTCCTTGAGGATCACGTTCACCACGCCGGCGAGCGCGTCGGAACCGTAGATGGCCGAGGCGCCACCGGTGATCACTTCGACGCGATCGATCAGCTCGGTCGGGATCGTGTTCCAGTCGACCGCGTTCGAGCCGGCGAGGCCGGATACGTAGCGACGGCCGTTCACGAGTACCAGGGTGCGGTCTTCGCCGAGGTTACGCAGTTCGATGGTGTTGATACCACCGCCCGACGTGAAGAAGTTGGAGTTTTCCGAGGTCAGGCCCGACACACCGGTGGCCGGCAACGTGCGCAGGATGTCCGCGCTGTTGAGCTGACCGGTGAATTCGATGGTCTGGGAGTCGACCGTCGTGATCGGCGTCGGCGCGTTGACGTTCGAACGCACGATGCGCGAGCCGGTGACCACCACCTCTTCGAGCATCTGCTCGTCCTGGGCGTCCTGCGCCACGGCGGGCACGGAAGCGGCCAGCGCGAGGCTGATGCCTACCGCCAGTTTGTTTCTCGTGAACATAGATATTCCCCTATCCGGTGTTTCCGGGCCCCGCCGACGGCGGCGCCACATGGTTGATGTCGTCAGGAAGTGAGCCCTGCACACCCGTATGACGAAACGGATGAACAATCCCTCAAAGCGACCGGGAATAATTCACGTTTTGCGCAGAAGGCGCGGTGCGGGCAGCTACTCGACCCGCTTCACACCGACCGACTTGCCGGTGTCGACCAGGCGCAGCCAGTACAGCCCGAGCCAGTTCCGGTACAGCTCGACTTCCGGATTTTTGGCGGTAATGTAGTACTTCCCGGTGGTTCTTTGACGCCAGACCTGGCCGTTCTCGAGTCGGAACACGGTCTTGCCGTCCCAGCCGGAAAAGTCGCCGACGATCCGGCTGCGGATGCGTTCCGGCTCCTCTTTCGAGTCCGCGTCGCTCGGCGTCCGGGCGCTGGCCTGCCGTTCCGGTCGTGTCCGGTCGGCCGTTTCCGGGCTCGCGAGCGCGCTCGACGGGGGCTGCACGCGACCCTGCTGAAAGCGCCACAGCCAGTCGTTCAGGGCGTCGACCTGATCGGGGTCGAGGCGATCGAGCCCCGCCGCCTGGTACTCCGCTGCGCTCATCAGGTGCCGGATGTCGGGGCGCTCGTCGGCCTGGGCAACGGCGGACAGCAGTAGCAGGGAAAGCGAAACGATCCGGATCATCTGTCTGGTCTCCAGTGTGGTGCGATCGCCGGGGCCGGGCTCAGAAGCGCTGGTCGACCTTGGCGTAAAGGTAGCGTCCCTTCAGCTCGTAGGTGCGGCCGTCGTAATTGTCGTTGAAGGCCGACGCCACGAACGGGGGCGCCTCGTCGAGGAGGTTGTCGACGCCGACGGCGACGCGCAGCCCCTTGAAGGTTTTGAACAGCCGGCTGAGCTGAAGGTCGTGGCTCAGCCAGTCCTGGATGCGCCGCTCGCGGTCCGTACCGGGCACGGTCTCGTGCATCGAGCTGACGTAGAACAGCTCCCAGGTCCCCTCCCAGCGGCCGCGGCGCCAGGTCAGCGCGGCGTTTGCTTTCCAGTCCGGCAGCGCCCCCAACCCGTCGGCGGCTTCGTCGACGTAGCGGCCCGCCACGTCCACGAACTCGCCGTCCGGCGCCGTCTGGCGCCGGAACTCGACGATGTGCGAGGCGTCCACGCGCAGCTTCAGGCGGCCGAGACGCGTGTCCGGGAAGCGGTAGTGCGCGGCGATGTCGACGCCGCTCACCTCGCGCCCGCCGGAATTGATGCTGGTGGCGAGGACGCGCGTCAGGTTGCCCGCCGCGTCGCGGATCACCCGGTCGGCGAATTCGCCGCGCCGCGCGTTGGCGTCGACCAGCCGCTGCGCGTTGGCGTCGACGACCTGGCGCTGGTCGAGGTGGAAGGCGTCGATGCTCGCGTTCAGGCCCGGTACGCCCTTCGGCTGCCACTCGATCCCTACGGTATAGGTGTTGGCGCGCTCCGCATCGAGCTCCGGGTTGCCGCCGAACACGGTCAGCACCTGCTGCAGGCTCGGGTCCGACTGCTGCGTACAGCCGGGCAGCACCCCGACGTTCCCGGGCCGGACGCAGGGGTCCTGCAGCGCAGCGAAGGACTGCCGTGTGCGGGCGTTGAGTTCCTCGAGGCTCGGGGCGCGGAATCCCTCGGTCCAGGCCGCGCGCACCAGCACCTCGCCGACGGGCTGGTAGCGCAGGCCCAGCTTGCCGGTCGCCACGCTGCCGAAGTCGCTGTAGCGTGACAAGCGTCCGGCCATTTCGATATCGAAGCGGTTCAGCGCCGTCCAGCCGCCCAGCAGGGGCAGCAGCACCTCCAGGGTCAGTTCGCTGGTGCTGCGCGACCCGAATACCGGGCGCGCATTGGTGGCGCCGATCACGCGATCGGCCGCCTGCAGCGCGTCGGGCTCCAGCGCCGTGGACTCCTCGCGGAATTCGATGCCGGTCGCGAGCTCGACGTAGCCTTCGGGCAGGCGCAGCCAGCTGCCGGCCGCGTTCCAGCTGAAACCGGTCAGCTGCGAGTAGCCGCTCTTCTCCACCTCGGCCGCCAGCCAGGCCCGCTGGTCGGCGTCGACGGCACCCGGCGGCCCGAACGGATTGATCGCGACGCAGGGCGCTGAACAAAGGTCCGGAGAACCCAGGCTCTGCTGCAGGGCGAGCCCGTCGATCGCGCCGATGAAACGTTCGCTGGCCTCGTTGCGGCTCCAGTGGATACTGAACTCGTGCTGCCAGCGGGCGCTGCTGGCCTTGGCGCCCAGCGCGGCGAATCGCGCGTCGACCTCGTTGATCTGCCGGCGCGGCCCGAACTCCGACAGCCGGCGCCGCAGGTCGGTGATTTGCGTACCAAAGGGATTGAACGGCTGGTCCGCCGCCACGACCAGCGGCAGCGCCTCGAAGCCGGTCAGCAGCGGCGTAGGCGCCAGGGTGCTGTTGGCGCGGGTGCGGCTGTACCCCAGCTCGACGAAGGCGGTCACCTGGTCCGTCAGGTCGTGATTGGCCGAGGCGAACACGCTGCTGCGTTCGGAGGGCACCACCGAGGTCGTGAAGCGCCGGTAGTCGAACAGCTCCTCGGAACTCGCGGGGCGGAAGTCGGACGGCCGGTCGCCATCGCTGCCGGGCGCGAGAATCAGGTCCTCGCCGTCGATGCCGACGCGGGGCCGCTGGGTTGCCGAAGACCGTCGATCGGCGCCCCCGAACGGTCGCCCGTCGGCGCTGTGCGAGCGGGCCCGGGCCCGGCTGAACAACGGCTGCTGTTCGTAGCGCGCCGCGGAAAGGAGCACGCTGCCGTGTGCCAGGTCGCGGCCCCAGGTGACGTGGCCGGAGGCGGTCTCCATGTCAGATCGCGTCGTAGAGCCAAAGTAGGTGCCCACTTCGAACCCGTCGAAGCTCTCTTTCAGAATGACGTTGACGACGCCCGCCACGGCGTCCGAACCGTACACGGCCGAGGCGCCGCTGCCGACGATCTCGAGGCGGTCGACCATCGCCGGCGTGAGGATGTTCAGGTCGAAGATGATGTCGTGGGGATCCATCCCAACTTCGTCAACAAGGATCCGGTACGAGCGTTTTGCGATCTCAACCTTGCCCTCTTGACTATCAGCCTGCCCCTTCTCATCAAATGCCATCACGACAACAGCGGCGCCGTAACGCATCAATAAGCGCGCCTGCTTGCGAAACTCGTCTTCGCCCCCTTTAAGGCTGATAGAGTTGACAATGCATTTGCCCTGCACGCACTTTAAACCGGTCTCGAGCACCGA
>CAZOUC010000017.1:0-6516 GCA_964582825.1 uncultured Enterobacteriaceae bacterium
GAAGTACAGGGCGAGTCCGAGGCTGACCAGGCCCAGCACGACCACCGACCAGCGACTGACGGCGAGCACCTGCCGCGGGCTGAGCCGGCGCCCGCCGATGCGTCCGAGGTTCTCGCCGATCACGGAAGCCGGTGCCAGCAGCGCGCTGTCGGCCGAGCTCATGATGCCGGAGATGATCGCGCCCAGCACCAGCGCCAGCGCGACCGGGTGCAGGTGCTCCATGGCCAGTGCCGGGACGACGAACTCCGGGTTGTCGACCTCGGGCATGGTCACGGCTGCGACCAGGCCCAGGGTGATCGGGATCATGCCGAACACCAGGTACATCGCGCCGGACATGTAGCCGGCGGCGACCGCGGCGTTCTCGCTGCGCGCGGACACGGCGCGCTGCATGATGTCCTGCGCCGGAATCCCGCCGAGGCCGATCACGATCCAGGCCTGGATGTACCACAGCCAGGACTTGAGATCCGCCGGCGGCAGCAGGTCGAGGTGGCCTGCGGGCAGCTGGGCTGCCATTGCCGGCCAGCCGCCGACGTGGTCGAGCACGATGAAGCACAGCAGCAGCAGGCCGACGATCAGGATCGAGGCCTGGATGAAGTCGGTCAGCGCCACCGCCCACAGGCCGCCGACCACGGTGTACACGATGACGATGCCGGCGCTCAGCACCATCGCCAGGGTGGTGTCGATGCCGGTCAGCGTGTGCAGGATGAAGCCGAAGGCGACGAACTGGCTGGCGACCCAGCCGACGTAGGGCGGAATCATGCACAGGCCTGCGAGCATCTCGGCCCGCGGTCCGAAACGGACCCGGAAGAAGTCGACCACCGTCAGCAGTTTCATGCGCCGCATGACACGGAAGAACAGGAACGCGGCGATGATCAGCGCCATGCCGGCACCGAAGGGATCGGCGATGACGCCGAGCAGGCCCTCGCCGTGTGCGGCGCCCGCGACTCCCATGATCGTGCCACCGCCGAAGAAGGTCGCGAACAGGGTGAAGGTCAACAGGACGACGCCCATGTTGCGTCCGGCGACGATGTAGTCGGTCTGGTCCTCGACGCGCCGTCCGGCCCACAGGCCGACCGCGAGAATCACCAGCACGTAGGTGCCGACGCCGACGAGTACGAGCGTGGATTGGGATGCGGTCATTGACAGATCGCCAGCCGGAGCAAGCGGCGATCATAGCGCGGGCGCCGCCAGCGAATCCACGCGGATTGCTGCACGGATCTCTAGAATTTGTGGGGTCTCAGGATCTCCACCGGCTCGAGGTAGGTGATCCCCGAGTAGTTGTCGAAAAAGCGCCGCGCGACCTCGTCGGCGATCCTCTCGGCGATCTCGCGGTCGGCGGTGATGACCTCGATCTTGACGTTGCTGAACTCGTCGACCACGGCCGCCCGGCTGGTGTTGCGCACGCCGCGGCTGCCCTTGCCGCCCGCGGCGATGACCGTGTAGCCGTGGGCGCCGGCGGCCTCGATCAGCGCGGTGACGCGGTCGAGGATCAGCTTCTCGGTGATGATCACCGTCTTCGTCGCTGGAAAGGTCATCTGCGGTGCTCCTGGAATCCAGTTCCTGTTGCCACATCATAAGGGCACGCCGTGCCCGCCATGCCGTATCTCACTGGAGGTCGAACACCACCTGTCCCAGGGCGAGGTACAGGGGAATGCCGATCGCGATCGCCACCGGCGTGCCGATGCTGGTCGACGCGCCGATGTAGGCGGAGGGGTTGGCAGTCGGGATCGCCGTGCGCAGCGTCGGCGGCCCGGAAATGTCCGAGCTCGAGCCGGCCATGACGGCCAGCAGGATCACGCCGCCCGGGCTGAAGCCGGTCGCGAGGTGGGCGAGATAGCCAAGACCGAAGGCGACCAGACCGTGCAGCAGAGGCGCCAGCGCGGCGTACACCGCGTACCAGTGGGCCACCGAGCGTAGCTCGCGCAGGCGCGTATACGCTTCCATGCCCATCGTGAGCATCAATATCGACAGCAGACCGCTGAACAGCGGGTCGTAAAAGCCCTCGAATACCGCTTCGGCGTCCGAGACGAGGCCGAGCACCAGACCGAGTAGCAAGGCAGACAAGGCCGAGCCGCGCAGGCTGTCGGCGAGTACCGCGCCGATCCGCGTGGTCTCTTCGTTGCCGCTCTTGCCCCGGTTGAGGGCCAGGTTCGCCAGCACGATCGCCATCACCAGGGCCGGGATGTCCATGAACGGATAGAGCGCCGGCACCCAGGCCTCGAAGCCGATCGTCTCGTCCTCGAGCATGACTATCGCCGCCGCCAGGGTCGAGGCACTGACGGCGCCGAACAGGCCGGCGGTGGCGATGCCGTCCTCGACGCGCACACCGGGCAGTGCGGTGAGTACGAAGCGGCCGATGAGCACCGTGCCGCAGCCGACCAGTACCGCGATCAGGGCCGGCAGCAGCATGTCGATCAGCCTGGCTTCGCGGATTTCCATGCCGCCCTCGAGGCCGATACGCATCAGCAGCACGAATACGCAGAAGCGGTAGATCGCGTCGGGAATCTGCAGTTTGCTGCCGGTGGCGGCCAGCAGCATGCCGCCGACCAGGAAGGCCAGGGTGGCGGACTGGAACTGGCCGACCAGGCGGCCGAGGAAATCGAGCAGGATGTCCAAGAAGCGTCTCCGACAGGATCTGTTGCGGAGCGCATCTTGCCGATCTGCAATTTATAAATAAAATAGAAAAAATATCAAAAGCATTCTAAAAAGTAGAACAGTGAGAGCGGACGTCCTGCGCCGGCTGAACTTCCGGCACCTGCACTATTTCTGGGTGGTGGCGCGAGAGGAGCACCTGACGCGCGCCGCCGAGCGCCTGCACGTATCGCAGTCCGCCGTGTCCACCCAGTTGCGGCAGCTCGAGGAGTCGCTCGGGCACGAGCTGTTCGTGCGCGACGGGCGCGGTCTGCGCCTGACCGAGGTCGGCAGCCACGTGCTGGCCTATGCCGACAGCATCTTCAATCTCGGCACCGAGTTGCTCGAGTCGCTCGCCTCCGGGGAAGGCGCGCTGCAACCGGTCCTGCGGGTCGGCGCGACGGCGACCCTGTCGCGCAACTTCCAGCAGAACCTGCTGCGACCGCTGATCGGCGACGAGTCGCTGCGCCTGGTGCTCGAGTCCGCCAGTCTCGAGGAACTGCTGCACCGCCTGCAGGTGCACAAGCTGGACCTCGTTCTGTCCAACCGTCCGGTCGGCGGCGACGAGCGGGCCGCGCTGCAGTGCCGGCGTATCGCCCGCCAGTCGGTTTGCCTGGTGGGCCCGCGCCGGCGACGCGGCTTCCGGTTTCCGCAACACGTCAAGGGTCGCGCCCTGCTGCTGCCCGGACCCAGCAGCGAGATCCGCCGGCAGATCGATCTGCTGTGGCAGGAGCTCGGCCTGACGCTGCAGGTCTCGGCGGAGGTCGACGACATGGCGATGCTGCGCCTGCTGGCCCGCGACTCCGGCAGCCTCGCGATCGTGCCGGAGGTCGTGGTGCAGGACGAACTGCGCGCCGGCATCCTCCACAAGCACTGCGAGCTGCCAGGCATCCGCGAGGACTTTTTCGCGATCACCGTCAGCCGGCATTTTCCGTCGCCGGCCCTGCGGCGCATAATCGACCCGTCGTGAGCTGCCAGGCAGGCACGGTGTGCGGTCAGGCCCGGGTGGTCGGCTGTCACGGACCGTGCGTAACTTTCTGCTAAACGTTGCAATGCGCAGCCCAAACGCATTCGCCAGGGAGTCGATCGTGTCCGCTACGCCCGAACCGTCACCAACGCCGAGCCGAGCGAAGACCACGCTGGTGAGCGCCGTGCTGTTTGCCGCGGCGGCGCTGCTGTCACTGCTGATCTTCAGTACCGAACCGGAGGCGCAGTTCGAAGCCGCCACCAAGCGCACGCCGATGCTCGTCGAGGTGGTCGAGGCCGAGCGCGGCCGTTTCCGGCCGACGCTGCAGACCGTTGGCGTGGTCATGCCGTCCGAGGAGGTGCTGCTGCGGCCGCAGGTCGGCGGCGCGGTGCTGGAGCTCGCCGAGGGATTCCGTCCGGGCGCGATCGTCGCGGCCGATGAGCCGCTGCTGCGCATCGATCCGAGCGACTACCGCATCGCGCTGGCGCAGCGGCGCAGCGAACTCGAACAGGCAGAATCGGCGCTGGCGGTCGAGCGCGGTGAGCAGGCCGCCGCCCGCGTCGAGTACGAGCAGCTCGGACGCAAGCTGCCGCCGATGCAGGAAGCCCTGGTGCTGCGCGAACCGCAGGCGCGCAGCGCCGAGGCGCGCGTCGCCGCCGCGCGGTCTGCCGTCGAGCGCGCCACGCTCGATCTGGAACGGACGGAGCTGCGGGCGCCCTTCGCTGCGCAGGTCCTCAGTCGGGAAGTCAACCGCGGTTCGCTGGTCGCACCCGGAGACGTGGTGGCGCGGCTGGTGGCGATGGACAGTTACTGGGTCGAGGCGTCCGTGCCGCTCGCTGCTCTGCCGCAGCTGCGCGGCGACGCGCCGCTGCGCGTGCGGCTGCGTGACCGCTCGGCCTGGGCCGAGGGCCAGTGGCGCGAAGGCCGCGTGCTCGAGGTCATCGGCGAACTCGAGGGCGAGTCGCGCATGCTGCGCGTGCTGATCGAGGTGGCGGATCCGCTGGCGCTGGGTGAGGCCCACCGGGGGCAGGCACCGCTGGTGCTCGGCAGTTTCGTCGAATGCCACGTCGAGGCGGCCCCGATCGAGGACGTCGTGCGCCTCGAGCGGCGTTACCTGCGCCAGAACGACACCGCGTGGGTGTACCAGGACGGCCAGCTCGACATCCGCAGCCTGGATATCGCCTTCCGCGACGCCGATTACGTCTACGTGCGCAGCGGCCTGCGGGCCGGTGACCGCGTCGTCACCACCGGCCTGTCGCGGGTGCGCAACGGCGCCGAGCTGCGCCTGCTGGCCGGGGCTGACGCGCCGTGAGCACGCCGCGCATGGGCCCGATCGAGTGGATGGCGCGTAATTCCATCGCCGCCAATCTGCTGATGGTTATCCTGCTCGCCGGCGGCGTGTACATGGCCTTCGCGGTGCAGAAGGAGGTGTTTCCGGCCTTCGAGATGGACGTCGTGGAGATCGACGTCGCCTATCCGGGGTCGTCGCCGGAGGAGGTCGAGCAGGGCATCCTGCAGCCGGTCGAGAGCGCCGTACGCGGCCTCCAGGGCATCAAGGAAATGACCTCGTCGGCCTACGAGGGTGGCGGCCGCGTGACCCTGGAACTGGTGGCCGGTAGCGACCGCATCAAGGCACTCCAGGAGGTCAAGCAGGCCGTCGACCGGGTGCGTACGTTTCCCGAGGACGCCGAGGACCCGGAAGTGCGCATCCGCGACAACTTTCGCGAGGTCATGGACATCGGCCTGTACGGCGACGTCGACGTCTGGACCCTGCGCAAGCTGGCCGAGAACCTGCGCGACCGCCTGCTGATCGAACCCGAGATCACCCAGGTCGATCTCGGCAACGTGCCCGATTACGTCACCCACGTCGAGGTGCCGCGCGACGTCCTGCGCCGCTACGGTCTGACCCTGGGCGACATCGCCCGGCTGATCGAGCAGAGCGGACGGGACTTGCCCGCCGGCGCGATCGAGACCAGTCGGGGGGAGATTCTGCTGCGCATGAACGAGCGCAAGCAGTGGGCCGACGAGTTCGCGCGCATCCCGATCGTCACCTCGCCGACCGGCGGCCGCGTGACCCTGGGCGACATCGCCCGCATCGAGGACGGCTTCGAGGAAGGGAATTTTCACTCCCAGTTCAATCGCCAGCCCTCGGTCGAGGTGCAGGTATACCGCGTCGGGCGCCAGTCGCCGCTCGACGTTGAGAACGCGGTGCTGCGGGTGCTGGCGGAGCTCGACACGACCCTGCCCGAGGGCGTCAGCTACCGCATCGACAGCAACGATGCCGAGGACTTCCGCGACCGCCTGATGCTGCTGGTCAACAACGGTGGCCTGGCGGTGTGCATCGTGCTGCTGATCCTGGCGGTGTTCCTCGAGCTGCGGCTCGCCTTCTGGATCATGGTCGGGATGACCATTTCCTTCGTCGGCGGTCTGCTGTTCCTGCCGTTCGTCGGCGTCAGCATCAACATGATCTCGATGTTCGCGTTTCTCGTCGTGCTCGGCATCGTCGTCGACGACGCCATCGTGGTCGGCGAGAACATCTACGAGTACCGGCAGCGCGGCTACCCGCGCCTGCAGGCGGCAATCGAGGGCGCACGCGACATCGCGCTGCCGGTCACCTTCACGATCCTGACCACGGTGGTCGCCTTTCTGCCGGTGATGTTCATTCCCGGTACGACCGGCAAGTTCTGGTGGCCGTTTCCGGTCGTGGTCATCATCGTGCTGCTGATCTCCCTGCTCGAGGCGCTGTTCATCCTGCCGGCCCACCTCGCGCACAGCCGGGTGCGCAGCGGCCGCCTCGAGGACGCGGTGCACCGCCGCCAGCGCGTCGTCGCCGAGCGCTTCGACCGCTTCGTGCGCACCCGCTACCAGCCGTTCATCGAGCGCTGCCTGCGTTTCCGCTACGTGACCATCAGTGCCTT
>CAZOUC010000017.1:6526-14174 GCA_964582825.1 uncultured Enterobacteriaceae bacterium
CTACGGGCTCAGCGATCACATGGGCATGGTGATGATGCCGCGGGTCGCCGCCGACGAGATCGAGGCCGGCGTGCGCCTGCCGGTCGGCACCACCATCGAGCAGTCGGGGCGCGTCGCCCAGGCGATCACCGACTCCACGCACGACATGTTCGAGGAGCACGACCTGTACCGGGTTGCCGAGGGCATCAAGACCAACGTGCGCGGCAGCAACTTCATCGACGTCGAAATCGTGCTGCTGCCGCCCGACGAGCGCGACATGAGCGCTGCGGAGGTCATCGAGTTGTGGCGCGCACAGATCGGCAACATCGAGGGCGTCGACCAGATCACCTTCGAGGCCGAGCGTGGCCCGGGCGGCTGGCGCGACGACCTGAGCGTCGACCTCAGTCACACCGACACCGCGCTGCTCGCCGAGGCCAGCCAGGTATTAAAGGCGCGCATGGAACAGTACTCGAACACGCGCAACGTCAACGACAACTACAACAAGGGCAAGCTGCAGTACAACTTCCGGATGAGCCCCGAGGGTGAACTGCTCGGACTGACGCCGGCGGACGTCGGCCGGCAGGTGCGCGACGCCTTTTTCGGCGCCGTCGCGATCCGGCAGCTGCGTGGCACCAACGAGATCGAGGTGCGCGTCAAGCTGCCGCTCGAGGAACGTCGCCAGCAGCACACGCTCGACGACCTCGTCGTGCGCACCGCCAACGGCGTCGAGGTCCCGCTCGGCGACGTCGCGGACGCGGAACTGGCCGAATCCTACAGCTCCCTGAGCCGGCGCAACGGTCGCCGCATCATCAACGTCGGCATGGACGTGGAGCCGCAGAGCGCAATCAGCCAGGTGTCCGCTGCGATGAAGCAGGAGGTGCTGCCGCAGCTGCGCGCCGAATACCCGGGCCTGACCTGGACCTTCCGCGGCAGCGAGGCGGAAATGCGTGAGTCCACCGGGGTGCTGTGGGCCGGCTTCGGCATGGCGATGTTCGTGATCTATTCGCTGCTGGCCGTCGCCTTCCGCAGCTACCTGCAGCCGCTCATCGTGATGACGGCGATCCCGTTCGGTGTCATCGGCGTGGTGTTCGGTCACCTGCTGCTCGGCTACGACCTGTCCCTGGTCAGCCTGATGGGCACCGTCGCGCTGTCCGGCGTCGTCGTCAACGGTGCGCTGATCATGGTCGACCACGCGAACAAGGGCCGGGCGACGATGAACGCCTACGACGCGATCCACGAGGCCAGCGTGCGGCGCTTCCGGCCGATCTTCCTGACCACCCTGACGACCTTCGCGGGACTGACGCCGATCATCCTCGAGACCTCGCGGCAGGCGGCGCAGCTGATTCCAATGGCGATCTCGCTCGGTTTCGGTATCGTCTTCGCCAGCGCGATCGTGCTGATCGTCGTGCCCTGCTTCTACCTGGTACTGGAAGACCTGCAGCGCCTGCGGAGCGCGCCCGGCGAAGCCGCTGCCCTGCGACCCGACGGCCCGGGTGCCGCATAAGCTTAGAGCCACAAACTCTCGTCAGGATTGCACTTTTCACGCGCGGCCGGCGTACAGTCGTTGTCTAATTGGCCGGCCAAAGTCGTCAGTCAGCACGCAGCACGAAGAAGAGGGAGAGTCATGGCCGCTGTCGAGCCCGTGAAGGTCACCTGGGTTCACCACTGGAACGAACACCTGTTCAGCTTCGCCACCGAACGGGCCCCGGAATTCCGCTTCGAGAACGGCCACTTCACGATGGTCGGGCTGCGGGTCGACGACCGGCCGGCGCTGCGCGCCTACAGTATCGCCAGTGCCAACTACGAGGAGCACCTCGAGTTCCTCAGCATCAAGGTGCCCGACGGTCAGCTCACCTCACGGCTGCAGCACATCCAGGCCGGTGACGAGGTGCTGGTCGGCAAGAAGCCGGTCGGATCCCTGGTGCTGACCGACCTGCACCCCGGCCGCAACCTGTACATGTTCGCCACCGGCACGGGACTGGCGCCGTTCATGGCCCTGGTGCGCGATCCGGACGCCTACGCGCGCTACGAACGCATCGTGCTCGTGCACGGGGTGCGCCGTGTCAGCGACCTGGCCTACCGCGAGTACCTGCAGGACGAGCTGCCCCGGCACGAGTACCTGGGCGAGCTGGTGCGCGAGAAACTGCTCTACTATCCGACCGTCACCCGTGAGCCGTTCGTCCACCAGGGGCGCATTACCGAGTTGCTCGAGAGCGGGCAACTGGTTCGCGACCTCGGTCTTCCGGAACTGGACCCGGGCCGTGACCGCGCCATGATCTGCGGCAGTATCGCCATGCTCAGGGACATCTCCGGGCTGCTCGACACCCGCGGTTTCCAAGTCTCGCCGAGCCAGGGCACGGCAGGCGACTACGTCATCGAGCGGGCCTTCGTCGGCTGAATAACCGGACCCGCTTTTCGTCGCTGGCGGGCTCGCGTCGTGCTACGATCCCGGCCGAGACAAGCCCTGGCGCCACGCCAGCTGACACCTGACCATCTCGAGGACACCACGGCCCGGTCCGCCATCGCCCGATGACCCTGCTGATCTTCTACGTCCTGCTGGCCCTGGGCTTCTCCTTCCTGTGCTCGATCATGGAAGCGGTGCTGCTCAGCGCGACGCCGTCCTACCTGGCCGAGCGGTCCGCGAGCGGCAGCCGCGGCGCGCGGCGCCTGCGGCGTCACAAGGAAGACATCGACCGCCCGCTGTCCGCGATCCTCAGCCTGAACACGATCGCCCACACCGGCGGCGCCGCCGGTGCCGGCGCGCAGGCCGTCAAGGTGTTCGGCGACGCCTACATGTTCGTGATCTCCGCGGTGCTGACCCTGTTGATCCTGTTCCTGTCGGAGATCATTCCGAAGACCCTGGGCGCGGTGTACTGGCGTCGCCTGGTGCCGGTCGTCGAACCGCTCCTCAGCCTGACCATCTGGAGCATGCTGCCCCTGGTCTGGCTGTCGCAGGGCCTGACGCGGCTGATCGCCCGGCGGCGCGACTCCAGCTCGGTGAGCCGGGCCGAGGTCGCCGCGCTGGCCGAGCTCGGCATGAAGGAAGGCGTGTTCCAGGAGCGGGAAATGCAACTGCTGAAGGCCATCCTCGGCTTCGAGTCGCTGACCGCCGCCGACGTGATGACGCCGCGCGTCGTCATGGTCAGCCTGCCGGGCGCCGCGACCGTGGCGGAGACCGCGCCCCGCTACGGGCAGGAGCTGAATTTCTCGCGGATTCCGCTGTACGAGCGCGAGCGCGAGGACATCATCGGCGTCGTGCACCGGCACGACGTACTGGCCGCCGCCGCTTCCGGTCGCGGCGCGGAGACCCTGCGCTCGCTGAAGCGGCCGCTGCTCAGCGTGCCGGAAACCCTGGCCCTGCCGGCACTGTTCGACATGCTGCGCCAGCGCACCGAGCACATCGCCCTGGTCGTCGACGAGTACGGTGGCGTCAGCGGCCTGGTGACCATGGAGGATGTCATCGAGACCCTCATCGGCCTCGAGATCATGGACGAAGTCGATGCCATCGAGGACATGCAGGCCTTTGCCCGGGACCGCTGGCGCGCCCGCGCAAGCGCTCTCGGCCTGCCCATCGAGGAGCTGGCCCTCGAGCCCGAACCACCTCCCAATGGTTCCAGAGACGATTGAACCCGCCCGGTCGTCAACGCTTCCAGAGTCGTGTCGGCTCCTGAATCCTCATTCGTCACCTGAAGCATGGCCGGCGCTGTAGCCTGCGCCGAGCAGGAAGCGCTCGAAGAACATCGCCGTGGCCTGCTGGTAGACATCACGGTTGGCCTTCCTGCGGTAACCGTGGCCCTCGTTCAGCGCGTTCATGTACCAGACCGGGGAACCCTGCGCGCGCAGTGCGGCGACGATCTGCTCGGCTTCGGTCACGGGCACGCGCGGGTCGTTCTGGCCCTGCACGACGAACAGCGGCACGGCGATGCGCTCGACCTTGTTCAGCGGACTGATGGCTTCGAGGTGGCGCCGCATCGCGGGATCGCGCTCGTCGCCGTACTCGGCGCGGCGCAGGTCCCGCCGGTAGTCCTGGGTGTTCTCGAGAAACGTCACGAAACTGCTGATGCCGACGACGTCGACCGCGGCGCGCAGGCGGTCGCTGTAGTGCACGGCGCTGGCCAGCACCATGTAGCCGCCGTAACTGCCGCCGAACACCGCCACGCGATGCTCGTCGAGGTCCGGCCGGGTCGCGATCCAGTCGAGCAGGGCGCCGATGTCGCGTACCGAGTTCTCGCGCAGCATGCCGTTGTCGAGACCCATGTAGGTCTTGCCGTAGCCGGAAGAACCGCGCACGTTCGGGCGGATCACGGCGGCGCCCAGTGCGTCGACCCACATCTGGTATGTGGCGCTGAATCCCGGTCGCGACTGCGCTTCGGGGCCGCCGTGGATCTGCACGATCACCGGGAACGGTCCGTCGCCTCTCGGCTTGTACAGCCAGGCCGGGATCGATGCGGGCCCACCCGCATCGCTGTCGAAGGTCGGGTAGCGCACCAGGGTCGGTTCGACGAAGCCTGCCGTGTCGAGACCGCCGACTTCGCTGTAGGTCCAGCGCTCGAGCGCTCCGTGAGCAAGCGGCTCCGCACCGAGCGCCAGCACGAAAACGTCGCCCGGCGTGCGCGCCGACTGCAGGGTCATCGCCAGGCGCCTGCCGTCGGGGCTGAAGCGCAGGTCATCGACGATTCCGCGGGGCAGGCCGTCGACCGCCCGGTAGCTCCGCTGCCGCGGGTCCAGCAGGTACAGGCGGGAGTAGCCTTCCTCGTTGACCGTGAAGGCTCCGCGTCGACGGTCCTCGCTGAACGCCGCTTCCTCCACGTTCCACGGAATGTCGTCCGTCACCAGGGTCGCCGGGCTGTCGCCGTCGATACTGCGCCAGGCGAGTTGCTCGAATTCGCCACCGGCATCGGTGGTATACCAGAGGCCTCGGCCGCTGCTGTCGAATGCGATCGGCGTATTGGAGCTCGGGCGTTCCGGGTCGCCCGCAACTCGGCGCCGTTCGCCGCTCTCGAGATCGACCACGTGGATGCGGGAGTCGGCGTTGCCGACGTACTGGCCGACCAGCAGCTGCCGGTCATCGGCCAAGAAGTCCACCGGATACCAGGACGCCCCCTCCGGTGCGGCGACGACGAGCCGCGCCGCGGCGGCGTCCTCCGCGTCCACGAACCACACGTCGTTGCTGGCGCCATTGCGACGGGTCGATTGAAAGGCGATCCCGGTGCCGGTGCGGTTCCATACCGGGCTGCGGTTGCGCGAGCTGCCGTCGCTCAGCATCCGGGCGGCGCCAGGCCGACCCGCCGGCATCAGGAACAGCTGCGAGAACTCGTTGCCGCCCACGTCGCGCGTGAACAGCAGTTGCGAACCCTGCGGTTGCCGGGCGACGTCGCCAGGCGGTTCCTCGAAGAAGGTCAGCTGGCGCCGGGTGCCTCCGGCCGCGTCGACCCGGTGCAGCTGTCGGACGTCGGCGAAGCGCGTATACACGTACAGCCCGCTGCCGTCGGCGGTCCAATCGGCGACCCGGGCACCGCGAACGTGCTGGTACGGCGCGAGGGTGTCGACGATGCGCTGCGGTATTTCCGGCACGTCCTCGAGAATCAGCTGGCCATCGTTGACGACTCGACGCTCCACCTCGGCGGACAGGGGCGGTGCCAGCAGCGCGGCACTGTACAGGACCAAGGCAAGCAGCACGGATCCGTTGGCGCACATTCCTTCGCGGTCTCCTCTTCGTCTCACATTCGGCGCGCAAGATTAACAGACCGGCTGCATCCGGCGCAGGGCAGGGCCGGCAGGCCGGACGGCGCTCTATTCGGAGCTGTTGCGGGTCTGCGGGTCGCGGAATTCCATGTCGCTGCTGGCGAGAAACCAGGTGAACATCGCCCAGGCGGCGACGTTCTGGGCGAGCAGTTCCGGGTCGATCTTGTCGAAGGTGTCGTTGGCGGTGTGGTGGTATTCGAAGTAATCCTCGCCATTCTGGTCGAGCCGCGCCACCGGCATGCCGAGCCGGCGCAGCGGTCCCATGTCCGGGCCGCCGCTGGCGTCGTTGCCGCCGCGGACGATGCCGAGCCACTGCATCTCGACCGCCATCGCGTCGAACAGTGGCAGGGCGTGGTCGGCGACCCGCGAGGACAGGCGCCAGACCTCGCGGGCACCGAAGTCGCTCTCGGAGCCGATTACGTGCTGCGCCAGCGTGCCGTCGACCTGTCGTGAAGCCGCGTAGGCCCGGGCGCCAAGCAGACCGACCTCCTCGGCACCGAACAGCACGATGCGGACGGTGCGTCGCGGTCGCTGCGGCCAGTCCAGGATCAGCTTGGCGGCGGCAGTGACGATACCGACACCGGCGCCGTCGTCGAGGGCGCCGGTGCCCTTGTCCCAGCTGTCGAGGTGAGCGCCGATCAGCACGATCTCCTCCGGCGCCTCGGCGCCGGGAATCTCGGCGATCACGTTGCCGCTCGACACCTCGCCGCGCCAACCGGCGTGGGTCTCGATGCGCACGCGTACGGTCTCGCCGGCGGCGTGGATGCGTTCGATCTGGTCGGCGTCGGGCGCGGACACGGCGACGGCGGGTATCCGCGGCAGGCGGTCCGCCGGGAAGCCCATCATGCCGGTGTGGGCGAAGCGGTGCGAACTGGTCCCGACCGAACGGATCATCACGCCGAGCGCGCCGCGGTCTTCGGCTTCGTGCCAGGCACGGCGCCGTTTGCGGTTCGCCCAGCCGTAGCCCTCGCCGGTGCGCGCGGCGACCATGCGGTCGTTGACGAAGGCGACGCGGCCGGCCAGCGCATCCCCGTCAGCCTCGAGCGCGAGCAGTTCATCGAAGCTCTCGAAGAACACCAGTTCGGCGTCGATGCCTCCGGGTGGCGTCGCGCCGGCACCGCCGAGCGAGGTCGCGTACAGCGGCTGCGGGAACGGCTGCGTGATCGCGACCTCCTCGTGGATCGAGCGGCCGCGCGTCCACAGGCGCATCGGGAACTGCTCGACGCGAACGTTCTCGAAGCCCAGCGCACGCAGTTTGCGCACCGCCCAGGCTCGCGCCCGCTCTTCCTGCGGTGTGCCGGCCAGGCGCGGGCCGATTTCGGTGGTCAGCGATTCGACCAGGCGGTACGCCAGGTCGTCCTGCAGTGCGCGTTCCGCCAGGGTGCGCGCGGTGCTCCGGGTATCGGAATCGAAAGCGAACAGCGCGTCGGCGCCGGCCGGAACCGTCTGCAGCGGCCCGATCAGCAGCAGAACGGCGCCGAGGACGCGGACCACAGCCGGACTGCGCCGTGATGCTGCTTCTGCCATCAACGCGGCCAGGCCTGGGCCAGCAGCACGCCGCAGGCGATCATGCTCAGCAGCCACACCGTCGAGCGCAGCCGGTCCCAGTTCAGCCAGTAGCACAGCAGGTAGACGGCCCGGGCCAGCAGGTAGCCGATGGCGGCGTAGCTGGCCATGCCGCCGGTCTGGCCGGTGGCGATCACCGCCAGCAGGCAGGGCGTGAACACGATCAGGGATTCGAAGCTGTTTTCGTGAGCGGCGTGCGCCCGCGCGCCGAAGCTGGTCAGGCGCGCCTGCTGCTCGCGTGGGTGCTTGTTGTCGTAGCCGCTGCCTTCGCGTGCCATGGCGATGATCAGCGGCGCCTTGGCGAGGTAGGGCATCAGCAGGGCGATGGCTAGACAGGTCAGCAGGATGCTCATGCTTG
>CAZOUC010000017.1:14184-15884 GCA_964582825.1 uncultured Enterobacteriaceae bacterium
GCTTGGGGTTCGTCCTTTTCGTGGCACCGGGCAGGTCGGGAGGATAACCGATCACGGAGTCGATCGCGCCGCCCCGGCGCAGCGCGCAGGTTTGTTCCAGCCCGGGCGAGCCCGTTAGCATGGCTGCGCCCGCCGTTGCGACGTCAGCGCCCGCGGCCGGCCAACGTACAGGGTATACCCATGCTGACCCAACTGAGCGACCTGCTGTGGAGCAAGGTCCTGGTCTTTACGCTGCTGCCGCTGGGGCTGTGGTTCACGGTCGCCTCCCGCGGTGTGCAGTTCCGATACTTTCCGCGCATGTTCGGCGTGTTCCGGCAGGCGTTTCACCACGAGCGCGGCCACCTGAGTTCGTTCCAGGCGCTCGCCCTCAGCCTGGCCGGACGGGTCGGTGGCGGCAATATCATCGGTGTCGCGGTGGCCATCAGCCTGGGTGGGCCCGGGGCCGTGTTCTGGATGTGGCTCGTCGGCATCGTCGGCATGGCGACCAGCTGTTTCGAATGCTCGCTGGCGCAGTTGTTCAAGCGTGCCGAGCCGGACGGCAGTTACCGTGGTGGACCGGCGTTCTACATCCTGCACGGGCTGCGACAGCGCTGGCTCGCGGTGCTGTTCTCACTGCTGCTGCTGGTCACCTTCGGCCTGGCGTTCAACGCGCTGCAGGCCTTTTCGGTGGCCGCGTCGCTGCGCGACAGCCTGGGCGTGCCGGCCTGGTTGAGCGGCGTCGTGCTGTGCGCCGTCCTGGGTACCATCGTGTTCGGAGGCGTACGCCGCATCGCCAACGTGGCCGAGTTCCTGGTGCCGTTCATGGCCCTGGCCTACGTGCTGGTCGCCGTCCTGGTCATCGCGCTGCACTGGCAGGAGGTGCCGGCCCTGCTGGAGCTCATCGTGCGCAGCGCGTTCGGCCTCGAACCGGCGGTCGGCGGCGGCGTCGGCGCGGCGATCCTGCTCGGCGTCCAGCGCGGTCTGTTCTCCAACGAGGCCGGGCTCGGCAGTGCGCCGAACGTCGCGGCGGTGGCCTGGGTCCGGCACCCGGTGCAGCAGGGCATCGTGCAGTCCCTGAGCGTTTTTATCGACACCCTGGTGATCTGCACCTGTACCGCCGTGATCATCCTGCTGTCGGGGCTGCACCAGGGAGCCGGTGAGTTTGCCGGCATCGTACTGACGCAGAACGCGATGGCCAGTCACGTCGGCGACTGGGGGCGCGGTTTCGTGTCGTTCGCGCTGGTGCTGTTCGCGTTTTCGTCGATCCTCTACAACTATTACCTGGGTGACAACAGCCTCGGCTTCCTGACCGACGACAATCCGCGCGTGCTCGCCGGCTTTCGCGTGGCCACCCTGCTGCTGGTGCTGTGGGGTTGCCTGCAGGATCTGGGGACCGTGTTTGCGTTCGCCGACCTGACGATGGGTCTGCTCGCCCTGGTCAATCTGCTGAGCCTGGTGCTCCTGCTGCCGGTGGCGCTGCGACTGTTCCGTGACTACGACGGGCAGCGGCGCCGCGGCATCGAGTCGCCGAGCCTGGCGGTGGATCGGTTCCAGGACCTGGACCTGGACGGACGGGCCTGGCAGCGGGACTGACGGTATCCCGGAATGCCAGACCGGCCGCGACCTGCCCGGTTTGTCGCCCGCCGCGCTTGCGCGCCGGCGGGAACGCGCGTGATACTGGCAGCCCTGCGAGCGGCGAGCCAGGAGTCCGACTCCTGGCT